>NZ_CALUHA010000012.1:0-69934 GCF_944320325.1 Alistipes megaguti | reverse complement strand
GGTCTGGCCGACGGTTACTTCGTGCTGCCCTACACCATCGGCGACTACCTCTCGCACAAGATCCAGGCCCCGAAGGTCAACACCAACACCAAGGCCTTTGAAGAGGCCGAGAAGGGCGTGCGTGAAAAGATCGCCAAACTGCTCTCGATCAACGGGAAACAGTCGGTGGACGACATCCACAAGCGTCTCGGCCACATCATGTGGGAGAACGTCGGCATGGCCCGTACGAAGGAGTCGCTCGAGAAGGCCATCACCGAGATTCAGGCCCTGCGCAAGGAGTTCTGGAAGGATGTCCGCGTCGTAGGTCGCGAGAACGACTTCAACGTCGAGTTGGAGAAGGCGCTGCGTCTGGCCGACTTCCTCGAGCTGGGCGAACTGATGGCCCGCGACGCCCTGCAGCGTGAGGAGTCCTGCGGCGGTCACTTCCGCGTCGAGCACCAGACCGAAGAGGGCGAAGCCAAGCGTGATGACGAAAACTTCACTTTTGCCGCCGTCTGGGAGTACAAGGGCATGGACCAGGTTCCGGAGATGACCAAGGAGCCGCTGAACTTCGAGTTCGTACACCCCGCACAGCGCAACTACAAGGACTAAGCTCATTTTGACGTTGAACTTTAAGATCGAAAAACAATGAATTTTACTTTAAAGATATGGCGTCAAAAGGACGCTAAATCCAAAGGAGCGTTCGAAACCTACAAGGTGTCCAACATCTCGGAAGACACCTCGTTCCTCGAGATGCTCGACATCCTGAACAACGACCTCGTACACCAGGGCAAGGAGCCCGTGGCTTTCGACCACGACTGCCGCGAGGGTATCTGCGGCATGTGCTCGCTGCACATCGACGGCCAGGCTCACGGCCCCAGCCAGGGCGCCACGACCTGCCAGATCTACATGCGCAAGTTCAAGGACGGAGCCACGATCACCGTCGAGCCGTGGCGTTCGGCCGCCTTCCCCGTGATCAAGGACCTGGTGGTCAATCGCTCGGCCTATGACCAGATTCTGCAGGCCGGAGGTTTCATCTCCGTGCGCACGAACTCGGTGCCCGATGCCAACGCCATCCTGATCCCGAAGGAGGATGCCGACGAGGCAATGGATGCCGCCGCCTGCATCGGTTGCGGAGCCTGCGCCGCCACCTGCAAGAACGGTTCGGCCATGCTGTTCGTCGCAGCCCGCGTCTCGTCGCTGGCCAAGTTGCCGCAGGGTCGTGTCGAGGCTGCCCGCCGTGCCAAGGCGATGGTCGCCAAGATGGACGAGCTGGGATTCGGCAACTGCACCAACACCGGTGCCTGCCAGGCCGAGTGCCCGAAACAGATCTCCATTACGCATATCGCCCGCCTGAACCGCGAGTTCCTCTCGGCCAAATTCAAGGACTAAGCAGCGCGATCTGCGTCTCACGAAAAATCCCCGGACTCTACGTTCCGGGGATTTTTTATGTACCACAAGCGGCGGGCGATCTGCGTAAACGCAACTCGTATAGACAATTTTTCTCCCAACTATCCTTTAAAAAGGAGGTGGCGGCACCGCTGACCGCCCCGCTCGCGGCTATCGGCCCTCCGGAGAGTCGGACGGGCGTTTCGGGCGGATGGTCGACAGACGCGAAACCTGCTTCAGATCGAAGCATCCGTAGATATTCACCGCCACCGTCTCGCGCGGCCCCGAGGTCAGCATCACCAGTTCCGAATAGCCGGGCGGCACGGCATTCCGCAGGTAAAAACGGGTCACCTGCCCGTCACGGCTCTCCGACATGACCGGCTGAAAACGGTAGCTTGCATGGTTGACCAGGGCCTCGGCATCCGCAACAAACTGACCACCGTCGCCCCCGTCCAGCGCCACGATGCGGATGGATTCGATGCCTTTGAGCAGCTGAGCCAGCTTCTCGTCACCCCGTTCGGCGGCCTGACGGCTCATCATGCGCATCATTTTGCGCTCCAGCTGTACGCTGGAAAATCCCGGGCTCTTCGCGTAACGATCGAAGAAGCGCCACGATACGTTCTGTGCCCCGCACAGAAGGGGCAGAACGATCAACAGCAACAACAGAATCCGTTTCATGACACCCGCTCCTTACATGTCTATGCAAAAACCGATCGACAGCGGACAGAGCTCCGGACCGACATGCGACTCAAAGAGCGGAGTCACGCTGTAGCGCACGTAAACACCGACGGTGTGATAGGCAATGGCCGCCCCTACGCCGAAACGGAAGGTATTCACCCCCGCCAGCGAATTTTTCACCTTGGGGCGCTTGTAGATGGCATTGGCTCCCATCGTAAAGTCGAAGTAACCGGTCAGGGCCACCGACAGATTCCGCGCGGCGCGGCACGAAAAGGTCAGCGGAACCCCCAGCGACGTGACACGGAGTTTCGATTTGTCGGCCGGCTCGTCGAGCGCAACGGGGACGACCGTTCCGGCCTCGTTTCCGAGCGTGACCGAAGTGTCCGACAGGCGGTAGTTGTCGATCGTATAGCGCAGACCGGTCGAGAAGCGGAAGAGCCGCCGACGCCCCATCTCGACGTTCAATCCGATGAGGGTCGAGGAGAGGTGGAACGATTTGCCGCTGCGCAGATCGAAGAAGCCCGCCTTGCCCGCAGGGTAGGCGCCGTAGCCGAGGCCCGTCGGGATGATGAAGCCGTACTCCGAGCCGGAGAGCAGCGTCGGCGAGACCCGTGAGCGCGGTTTATCGGGATCGGCAGGACGCAGCCACTCGTCCGAGGAGCCCGAAAGCGTGATGCCGAAGCCGGCCACCTCGAGCACCACCTCCCCATCGTCGGACGAAGACCGCAACACGGCAAGCTGCGTTTCGACCGGATCGAAGCGTGCAAGGCTGTCGCGACGGTCGACCGACAGCGAATCAGCCGTCGCCGTCATCCGTACGACCGTTTGGCAGTCATCCGATCGCCAGGCGGCAACTGCGGAATCGGTCGCCGGACGTTTCGTCCTGTCCGACGCCATCATCTGTCGGGCAACCGGCCGCCGGGTCGAATCGTCGAATGTCCGGCCCGCAACCGGGCCGATCGAAGCCACGGTCCATACGAGAACCGCAGCCGGAAGGAGTTTGTATCGCATATTCATATCCAGGTTTGATTACGGGTTTTACTTCTGATCGTCCATCCACACGTCGAGCAGCCGGTCCGGGGCATCGAGTGCCGCGAAGGCGTCGAAATAGGCCGTCGTCTGCAGGGCCTCCTCCCGGTCGTAGACCGGCCGGCCGTCGATGTAGCAGTAGGGTTTGCGCAGCACGCCCGCTCCGAGGATGACACCCAGCGCCACCACAGCGGCTGCCGCGATCGTCCAGCGGACCGCCATCCGACGCCGGCGTGACCCTCCCGGTGCCGGAAGGCGCGACGCCGCCGACTCGGGCATTCGCTCCGCGGCCAATGCCTCGAAGCCCTCGAACAGCAGCGAAAGATCGCGCTGCGATGCGGTACTCCCCTCCTCACGGAGCCATTCGCGCAGTTCGCGCTCCTCAGCCTCCGAGGTCCGGGCCTCGGTCCAGCGACCGGCCAGTTGCTCAATGCGTTTTTGTCGTTCGTTCATCGTTCATCAGTTTTTGCAGAATTCCACGAAGGGCCGCCCGCCCCCGCGAGAGAATCACCCGCACCTGCGCCTCGCCGCAGCCGATCACCTCGGCAATCTCACACGTCCGGAAACCCTCGATCTCCTTCAGGTGGATCACCTCGCGCTGCCGCTCGGGCAACGAGGCCATGGTCCGCCGCACCACCTCGCGAGCCTCCCAACGCTGCGCGACGGACTCCGTCACCCACTCCGAAGAGGCCTTCACCTGCGCCAACCGCCGTACGTCGGCCTGACGCCGGCGCAACAGATCACAGCAGCGGTTGCGAACGGCCGTCATCACGAAAGCCTCGACGTGCTGCGGCAGCTCCATCCGCTCGCGGTCGCGCCACATCCGCTCCAGCAGATCGTGGACCACATCCTCCGCCTCGGCCGACGAGAGCACCAGACTCTGCGCATAGCGGAACATACGGTCGCGGAGCGGCATGACCAAACGGATGAATTCGGATTCCTTCATGATACCTGTTAGACGAACTCGACGGGCAAAACGCAACATCGGAAGTCCAAATATCGCTATTTTTCCATCAAAACAGGACCCGAACAACCCCTTAAGCAGAAAAATTCAAAAAAACAGGTACTTTGTATTGCACAATACTAAAATATGTTTTATATTTGCAATACCAAAATAGTAAAACCTGCAAAATCATCCGGCAAAAGCCGTATCGATCATGAAAGAGACCATCCACGTAAACATCGGCTCCATGGCCTTCACCCTCGACGAGGATGCCTACCGAGTTTTGGACCGTTACTTCGCCGACATCCGCAGCCGGCTGCCCGAAGAGGACACCGAAACGATGGCCGACATCGAGAGCCGTGTGGCGGAAATCTTCCGCGAACGGGTCTCATCGCCCATGCGCGTCATCTCGCTCGAGGAGGTTCGCGCCACGATGGCCCAGATGGGTTCACCGGCCGACTTCGGCGAGCCACGCACCCCGACCGGCGACACCGGCAAAGCTGCCGTGAGACACCTCTACCGCTCGCGCAGCAACCGTTCGATTGCCGGCATCTGCGGCGGCCTGGCCGACTTTTTCGATGCCGATGCGACGATGATCCGGCTGTTGACACTGCTGCTGGTTCTCTTCGGCGGACTCTCGATCTGGGCCTACATCATCCTCTGGATCGTCATTCCCGAAGAGCCGCTCCGCTAATTACCCGAAAAACCGAAAACATGATGACCGCAAATCAAAAACGCCACCTGTACCGATCCCGCAACGAACGCATCATCGCCGGCATTTGCGGAGGCCTGGCCGACTACTTCGGCCTGAAGGTCTTCAACGTCCGCCTGGCCCTGTTGCTACTGATCCTCTTCGCGGGACTCTCGCTCTGGGTCTACATCATCCTCTGGCTGATCGTGCCCCTGGAGCCCAACCGTCAAACGCTCTGAACCATGGCTGAAGACAACGTCAAGGCGCAAATGCGCAAGGGAATCCTGGAGTACTGCATCCTCGCCATCCTCTCCCGCGGGGATTCGTATGCTCCGAAGATCATCGCCGAACTCAAACAGGCCGAGATGATCGTCGTCGAGGGTACGCTCTACCCGATCCTCACCCGGCAGAAAAATGCCGGACTGCTCACCTATCGCTGGGAAGAGTCGCCGCAGGGCCCTCCCCGCAAATACTATTCGCTCACACCCAAGGGCGAGGAGTATCTCCGCACGCTCGACCAGGCGTGGAACGAACTCGTCGAACAGATCCGACGGATCCGCCACGGTATCGACAACAACGAATAACCCACTCGATAAAAACGGACAATCATGAAGAAATTTCTTTGGATAATCACTCCGATCGTCCTGCTGGTGGTCGTCTGCACCGTCTGTCACGCAGCTCCCCTCGGGAATAAAGAGACCGAACAGATCGTCACGAAGGAGATCCCGGTGCCCGATTTCGACGCCGTCAACGCTTCGCGCACCGTGAAGGTCATCCTCACGGCGCAGGGCGACAAGATCCGCATCACCGCCAACGAAGAATTGCAGGATCAGGTGATCGTCAAGGCCGAAGAGAACGATCTGACAATCACGATCGACCCGCAGATCAAATCGATCGGCAAGGGGGAGGTCAC
This sequence comes from Alistipes megaguti, assembly GCF_944320325.1. Taxonomy (NCBI): domain Bacteria; kingdom Pseudomonadati; phylum Bacteroidota; class Bacteroidia; order Bacteroidales; family Rikenellaceae; genus Alistipes; species Alistipes megaguti. The sequence continues at coordinate 64,312 of NZ_CALUHA010000012.1, read as the reverse complement.
GGTAACCGTACCCGTCGCCGGGCGGACGCTCCGCAAACTGACGGCCTCGAGTGCCGCCCGGATCTCGGCTCCTGAGCTCACGCTCGAAACCTCGGACCTGCTGGTCAAGGCCTCGAGCGCCGCGAAGATCGACGTCCGCGTCAAAGCCGAATCCTGCACGGCCGACGCCACGAGCGCCGCTCACATCGGGTTGGAGGCCGCAGCCCCGAAATGCCAGTTCGAAGCCTCGAGCGCCGCAAGGATCGAAGCCCGCATCGACGCACAGTCGTGCACGGCCAGTGTCACCAGCACCGCAGGCATCACGCTGACGGGGCAGTCGGCCTACTTCGAGAGCGAAAGCTCCTCGGCCGGCAAGGTCAACGCCTCGGAACTGACCGCACAGCGGGCCGACGTCACGGCCTCGAGCGGTTCGAAGACCTCGGTGAACTGCACCGAGAACCTCAAAGCCTCGGCCTCGAGCGGCGCCGGAATCCGCTACACGGGCGACTGCCAGGTCGAAGCCTCGAAATCGAGCGGCGGCAGCATCCGCAGAAAATAAGGGGCCGGCATCCGTAAAAATATCCGCTAACAACCCATCCGTACACAAGCCAAAGTCATGAAAGAAGTCAAGAAATGCAGCATCTCGGGCGTGGCCTTCACCATGGACGTCGATGCCTATGAGGCCCTGGACACCTACCTCGAAAGCCTCAAGAAGAGCTATCAGGATACGCCCGACGGCGCGGAGATCGTCGCCGACATCGAGGCCCGCATCGCCGAACTGATCCTCTCGGCGCAGGACAACACCCGTGTGGTCGAGAAACCGCTCATCCTGGACATCATCGCCCAGATGGGCTCGGCCGAGGACATCTCCGACGAGAGTTCGGACCGCGACCTGCAGTACGAGACCCCGCGCATCCCGCGCCGCCTCTACCGCGATACGGCCAATGCCAAACTCGGAGGTGTCTGCGCCGGCATCGGCAAATATTTCGACATCGATCCGGTCTGGGTACGACTGACCCTCTTCCTGCCGATGCTGCTGAGCTGTCTGGGCGGCATTCCGTTCCTCTACTGGTTCGGTCCGCTGTTCGGCAACCTCTTCGGCATCTTCCTGATCTGCTACTTCATCATGTGGTTTGCCGTCCCGGCCGCCCGCACCGCCCGCCAGAAACTCGAAATGAACGGCGAACGGATCACCGCCCAGTCCATCAGCGAGGTCACCGCCGCTTCGGCCAACAACGATCCCGATGCCAAAGCCAAACCGATCGTCGCCGAAGCCGTCTCGATGTTCGGCAAGATCGTGCTGATCCTGCTGAAGATCTTCGCCGGAATCCTCGTCTTCGGACTCATCATGGGAGCCTGCGCCCTGGTCATCGGACTCTTCGCCCTGCTGATCGGAGGCCCGGAGCTGCTGCAGCTGGGCAAACTGGCCGACTTCTCGCTCTGGGTTCCGATTCTGGGAATCTTCATCGTCCTGATTCCGGTCACCCTGATGATCTACGTGCTGATGTGCCTGATCGCCTCGCGCAAACCCAGCGCAAAGAGCGTGCTGATCATCTTCCTGGCGTGGATCGTCTCGATCATCGCCTGCTCGGTGATCGCCATCCGCGAAAACGCCAGCGACAAGATCCGCCAGAAAAAAGCCGCCGTCGAACAGATCTTCCGCAGCCCGCTGATCATCAACGGCGACACCACGACGCTCGAACAACTGCTCGAGGATTACGACGAGGAGAGCGTCATCGAGGAGGGACGCCAGCTGCTGCACATCGCCGTGCCCTCGCAGTCGATCGACATTACGGTCAACAAGAACGAGGGCGAACTGAAGGTCAACGCCGACGGCCAGGAGGTTCTGATCCGTGCCGGCCAACAGACCGGCGAAACGGAGGAGGGCCCGGCGGCCGACTCGACACGAAAGAAACTCCCGGCATCCGAGACGAGATAATCTGCCACACAATCCGCCACACAAGGGAGAAGAGCCGCCCCGACGGGTCGCTTTTCTCCCTTCAATTTTGGCTGCATCTTTGAAAAATACTGAAAAAATAACTACCTTTGACCGGTTTTGTTTTACAACAAGTGAGAGTATGGGAGGTAACAAATGTATCGGCATTCTGACCTCCGGAGGCGATGCCCCCGGCATGAATGCCGCAATTCGGGCCGTGACGCGCAGTGCCATCTACAACGGCTTTACCGTGAAGGGTATCATGCGTGGATACAAGGGTTTGGTCTTCAACGAAATCGTTGAGTTCAAATCGCAGAGTGTCAGCAACATCATCCAGATGGGCGGAACGATCCTCAAGACGGCCCGCTGCAAGGAGTTCATGACCGCCGAAGGCCGCAAGATGGCCTACGACAACATGGTGGCCGCAGGAATCGACACGCTGGTGGTGATCGGCGGCGACGGCTCGCTGACCGGTGCCACCATCTTCGCCGAAGAGTACAACGTCCCGATCGTCGGTCTCCCCGGCACGATCGACAACGATCTGGGCGGCACCGACTCGACCATCGGCTATGACACGGCCCTGAACACCATCATGCAGGCCGTCGACAAACTGCGCGATACGGCTTCGAGCCACGAACGTCTCTTCTTCGTCGAGGTCATGGGCCACACGGCCGGCTATCTGGCCCTGAACAGCGCCATCGCCACCGGTTCAGAAGCAGCCATCATCCCCGAAATGGAGACCGAGGTCGACCAGCTGGCCGAACTCATCAACCACGGATTCCGCAAAAGCAAAAACTCGGCCATCGTCATCGTCGCCGAAAACCCCAAGACGGGTGGCGCCACGGCCCTGGCCGAACGTGTCAAGAAGGAGTTCCCGCAGTACGACGCCCGCGTCACGATCCTGGGCCACATCCAACGCGGAGGTTCGCCGACGGCCGTCGACCGCATCCTCGCCTCGCGTATGGGCGAAGCCGCCATCGAGGCCATCCTCGACGGTCAGCGCAACGTGATGATCGGTACGATGAACGGCAAGATCGTCTACGTTCCCTTCGCCAAGGCCATCAAGCACAACAAGGGGATCGATCGCAGCGATCTGGATCTGGTAAAAATTCTTTCGATCTAATCCGGGCCGGCGTGCGGCCCCGCAACTCAAACCCATGAACTTCAACGAGAGACCCGAACACCGACGCATCAAGCGCGTCATCGGAATCGGCAATGCCCTCACGGACATGCTGGTCAACCTGAAAACCGACTCCGTACTGGGACGGTTCAAACTGGCCAAAGGCTCGATGAGTCTGGTGGACACCCGTCTGCAGACCGAAATCTCGAAATCGGTCGCCGGACTTCCCTACTCGCTTTCGCTCGGAGGCTCGGCCGGAAACACCATCCGCGCCATGGCCCAACTGGGTTGCAGCGTGGGGTTCATCGGCAAGGTGGGCCCCGACACCACGGGCGACTTCTTCGTGCAGGCGCTGGAGAATCTGGGCATCGAACCGATCATCTTCCGTGGACAGGAGCGTTCGGGCAAATGCGTGTCGCTGATCTCGGCCGACGGTGAGCGGACGATGATCACCCATTTGGGTGCGGCACTGGAGCTCTCGGCCGAAGAGATCGAACCGACGATCTTCGACGGCTACGACTGCCTCTATGTCGAGGGCTACCTGGTCCAGAACCACGACCTGATCCTCAAGGCCGCCCGCACGGCCAAGGAGTGCGGGCTGAAGGTGGCCATCGACCTGGCCAGCTTCAACATCGTGGCCGAGAACCTCGAGTTCCTCCGTACGCTGGTCCACGAACACGTCGATATCGTCTTCGCCAACGAGGAGGAGGCCAAGACCTTCACCTGCGAGGCCGAACCGCTCAATGCCCTGCAGCAGATCTCGGAGATGTGCGAACTGGCCGTCGTGAAGATCGGCACCAAAGGGGCGATGATCAAACAGGGCGACGAGGTGGTCCACGTGGGCATCATGGCCGCGGCCAAGCGGGTCGACACGACGGGTGCCGGCGACTTCTATGCCGCCGGATTCCTCGCGGGACTCTGCGACGGGCTTTCGCTCCGACAGTGCGGCACGATCGGTGCCATCACGGCCGGCAAGGTAATCGAAGTCGTGGGCACGACCTTCGGCGAAGAGGCCTGGGAGGAGATCTACCAGCTGGTCAACAAGGTCAAGCACGAAAAATACCTCTTCTGACCCGTACGCATCATTCATAACCCGCTACCAAAATGACAATAAATCTCGATATGACGGGGTTTATTGTCATTTTCAATCTTTCGCGCAATGGAGAAAATATGGAGTTCTCTCAAAATCCAGTTCAGGAACCGATTCGATTTCATCCTCTACGGCCAACGAATCGGATACATCAATATTTTCACCATACTCATCGATTTTTTCATTCTACTGTATTCAGTTTTTGATTACAGGAACCTGATTCACGTCGACAGTATTGCCCTATTACTCTTTCTCATTTTCTCTACTCTGATTTGGCAAATACTCAGCTTCATCAGGGACTTCCACTTCTACACAAAACGGACAACATATTACAATGCCCATAATCGGCTCAAACAAAATCGTCCGCAGATGGCTGAAGAATTAAACGCCATCTATTCGGAAGGTCCGGCATTTCCAAACACCGCAATAAAATATAGCGAAACCATAGATTGCCTACTACAGAGCAACACACCCATTCGAACGATCCCATGCTCGGACAAAGAAAAACGGGTATGGAGCTACATCAAGAATTATCGGGATATTCTACAACCCTTTCTCAATGAGAAGTGGCATGAAATGAAAAACAGGAGAGGCAGTTTCTACAACGAGAAAAAATTATGCATGGCCTCTGAGTTCAAGGAAAGCAACAATCAATGGTTTGTCAGGGTTTGCAAAGGTTGCTACTACAACTCCTATCTCACCAACATGATTTATACCAAGAAACTCTCCCATCAAAGCGGATGGGGCATAACTCCTCCTGCCAACATAAGTACATACGCCATACGGCCGTTCGAAAAATCCGTCATGAGCGATCACATCGGAATATCCACCCTGGCCATCACGGCGGACGGTTATGTCATCATTCTGCATCAAAACGACAAAGCCCTTACATCAACGGATCGGCTGATGCCCTCTGCCTCCGGATCTGTCGATTTCAAAGACTTCCATCCAAATACAGACTTCAGACAAACACTGATCACGGCCGCCGAAAGAGAGTTGAAAGAAGAGACGAATCTTACAAAAGACCTTATCGAATATACCAAACCCATCGGTTTTTATCGCGATCTTGGCAGAGGTGGAAAGCCGGAATTCTGCTGCATCACACAGTTGAATGTCAATCTGTTCGAAATAAACACAATACGGCCAAGCAGCGAAGAACAGAGAGATGACTTTGAGACCTACCAGATATTGGGATCGACCTATCTTCTGGACGGTAAGGACTTTGATCGCTTTTCGAATATTATACACAACTCATCCGAGAACGAGGAAGAACGCCCATCACTGGCGCTATTCATGTGTTTCACGACATTGTGCCGCTATTTTTCGCGAAAAGAGACGGCCTAACCGATCCGAGCAAAGAGCCCGCGCGAGATCCCGCAGCGCAGACGCAGCAGCCAGAGCGACTTGCGGGGCGCCATCGTACAGCACAACAGCAGCGTCGCTCCCCACTTGAAGAGCTCCCGCAACAACGCCTTCGCCACACGGTGGTGAATCTGCGCCCGCAGCCGCTGGCTGACTCCGACGTTGTAGCTCAGACGGCGGAAATAGTCGAGCGTCAGTTTGTGGGGCGGAATGATGTGCCACATCACGGCCCCCGGAACATACCAGATCGTCTCTCCCCCCTGCAGCAACCGTTCGAAGAGATCGTTCTCCTCACCGCCGATCAACTCGCCGTTGACGCGTCCGAGCGAAGGGTCGAATCCCCCGTAACGAGCCAGTGCCTCCCGCCGGAAAGCCATGTTGCCACCCCCGGGAACCCGCCCGACGGGAAACGCCCGCACCTCGTCGCCGAAATCCATCGGATTGGCGATGGGCATCTCGACGTAGTGCGACATCCATTCGGGGCGCCCCGAAGGGTATTCGGCCAGAATCCGCCCGCCGGCCACAACCGCCTCGGGGTGCGACTCGAAGAGCGCGACATAGGCCCGCAGAAAGCCCGGATTGATACGCTCGTCGTCGTCGATGAAGGCGACCCACGGCGCCCGCGCCTCGCGAAGCCCCCGGTTGCGGGCATACGATACGCCCGGCCCCGTTTCGCGGACAAGGCGCAGGTTGCAGGCAGGGTGACGGGCGGCAAAGTCCGCAAAACGCGCCTCGGTATCGTCCGTGGAGTTGTTGCTCACCACCACGCACTCCCACTCCCCGGCAGGGAGATCCTGCCGCACGACGGACTCCAGCGCCCGAATGAGTTCTTCGGCCCGGTTGTGGGTAGGTATGGCCAGCGAAATACGAATCATATCGCGAAAGTAGCAAATTATTCATAAAAAAGTGTATATTTGCGAAACTATCAAGCCATACTTCCATGCAAAAGCTGATCCGCAACCTCCTGCCGCTGTTCGCGGTACTGATTGCCGCAATGGCATCCGCCCAGGGTGTCACCTGGCAAAGCAAGGTCGAGCCCCTCGAAGGCAATGCCTATCGCATCGTGCTCGAGGCCACCGTCCCTTCGGGCTACCACATGTACGATCTGGGGCCCTACGAAGGTGGCGGTCCCAATCCCACGGTCATCACCTTCACGCCCGGCGAGGGTGCTGCCCTCGACGGTGAGGTCGAGCCGCTCGACCCGCCGCACCGCTACCACGACGACGTCTACGGCATGGAGATCGGAACCTACGAAGGAACCGTCCGCTTTGCCCAGAAGGTGACGCTGACGGCCCCCCAGGCCCTGGTCACCGCCCAACTCGAGTGGATGATCTGTGACGATACGAGCTGCATGCCGCCCGAGGACCTCGAACTGCAGATCGCCGTTCCGGAGGGTGCCAAGGTGGCTCCCGCCGCCGGGGATCAGGCCGAGGTTGCTCCCGCCGCCGAAACGCCCGCCACGAAGGATGCCGCCGGAAAGGGCTCGATCTGGGCCCTGATCATCGAGGCCATCTTGTGGGGATTTGCCGCCCTCTTGACGCCGTGCGTCTTCCCGATGGTGCCGATGACCGTTTCGTACTTCCTCAAGGGCGAGGGCGGAGCCGCCATGGGCCGTCTGCGCGCCGCGTTGTACGGGCTATTCATCGTGCTGCTCTATACCGTCCCCATCGCTGTCATTATCATCATCACACGCATCGTCGGCGGCGATGCCGTGACGGCCGACATCTTCAACTGGCTTGCCACGCACTGGCTGCCGAACATCATCTTCTTCCTCGTCTTCATGATCTTCGCCGCCTCGTTCTTCGGAGCATTCGAGATCACCATGCCCTCGTGGATGGTCAACAAGACCGACTCGAAGGCCGATACCAAGGGGCTGAGCGGCATCTTCTTCCTCGCCCTGACGCTCGTGCTGGTCTCGTTCTCCTGCACGGGCCCCATCGTCGGTTCGGTGCTCATCAAGTCGACCTCAGGTGAATTCTGGACCCCGATCCTCACCATGCTGGCCTTCTCGGTGGCCTTCGCCCTTCCGTTCACCCTCTTCGCCCTCTTCCCCTCGGTGCTGAAGAAGATGCCCAAAAGCGGCGGCTGGCTGAACTCCGTGAAGGTTGTCCTCGGATTCATCGAGGTGGCCCTCGGTCTGAAATTCCTCTCCGTGGCCGACCAGACCTATCACTGGGGAATCCTTGACCGGGAGATCTATCTGGCCATCTGGATCGTCGTCTTCACCCTGATGGGACTCTATCTGCTGGGCAAGATCAAGTTCGCTCACGACAGCGACGTGCCCTATCTCGGAGTCGGACGTCTGGCGCTGGTCATCATCGTCTTCTCGTTCGTCGTCTACCTGATCCCCGGCATGTGGGGCGCTCCGCTGAAGGGTCTCTCGGGCTATCTGCCGCCGCTGACCTCGCAGGACTTCGTCCTCGGCGCCAACACCGCCGCAGCTCCCGCCGCCTCGCAGAGCGGCATCGGCAAACCCAAGTACAGCGACTTCCTCCACCTGCCCCACGGGCTGGAAGGCTTCTTCGATCTGAAGGAGGCCGAAGCCTATGCCGCCAAGGTCCGCAAACCCATCTTCATCGACTTTACGGGGCACGGCTGCGTCAACTGCCGCGAGATGGAGGCACGCGTCTGGTCCGACCCGCAGGTGCTTGACATCCTGCGCAACGACTATGTCATCTGCGCCCTCTACGCCGACGACAAGAAGGAGCTGCCCGAGAGCGAATGGGTCACCACCGATGCCGGCAAGGTGCTCAAGAGCCTCGGAAAGATCAACTCCTACTATGCGCTGAAGACCTACGGCGTCAACGCCCAGCCCTACTACGTGCTGCAGGGTGCCGACGGACAGCCGCTGGTCGAACCGCGCGGTTATGACCTCGATGTGGCGGCCTTCGTCCAGTTCCTCCGCTCGGGCGTCGAAGCCTACCACAACGCCGATCGGCAGTAACCGAAAAGCGTGATCCCGCCTCGAATCGCACAAGGATGGAGGGGGGGGGTACGCAGGGATCGTACACGAATCACACCCTACAAAGAGCCCCGGATGCATCCGTGCATCCGGGGTTCTTCTGTCAGACGTTCAGGCCGAAGCGGTTACTCTTCGTGCTTGTGGAGACGTTCTTCCTGAGCAAAGGCGGACTTTACCTCCTCCTGCTTTTCGTGGCGCTCCTTCGGGGTCGGAGCCTCACCCTCCTTGACCAGATGATGGATGTTGCGTTCGAAATTCGCCTCGCAGGGCGAACATTTTTCCTTCTCTTTCATAAGGCGGTTGTTTTTGTGTCGATCGGATGGCAGCAAATTACGGGCCGCATTGCTGCGGCCCGTACGGATCAACGCAGCAGCCGCTCGGGCGATAGCTTGAAGCGGAACGTGAGATCGGCGTAGGGAATGCGGTACTCTTCGCGCGGCAGGGCGCCCCACGAATCCACACAGCCAAGGCCCATCTGCCGGCCGTCGATGCAGAGCCAGACGCGTCCGTCGGCGTCGATCTCCGGGAAGTGGAGTTGCTCCTTCACCCATCCGCCGCTCAGCGACTCGGGCGAATAGCGAAGCGCCGAGGCCGAGAAGGCAGCATCCGACGTAATGCGCAGCCCCCAACCGCCGGGCAGACTCTGCTGCCACCAGCGCACGTCGCTCTTCGTGCCGGTCTCCTGCGGCCGGATGTAGGGATAGGGCTGCTCGTCGACCGTCTGGCGGTAGAGACCGAGGAACGAGGCTGTCTTGCGGTCGGCGTAGTTCTCGCCCGGGCCGCGGCCGTAGTAGTCGATGCGGTCGAAATCCGCCGGAAGGGTCATCAGCATGCCGAAACGGAAGAGGCGCGGCAGCGACTTGTCGTCGGCCTTGCCCGTCACCTTCACCTGCTCTTCGACGACAATCTCTCCGACGTTGTTGATCGCGTAGTTGACCGTCAGCCGGGCAGCATAGGCCGGGAAGTCATACTCGGTCTGCACGTAAACAATCCCGTCGCGGAGCTGGCTGTCGAGCCGCTTGAGCCGCAGTTCCGGATGGCGGATGGCGGCATACTTCTGCTGCAGGCCGGCCCCGAAATCGTTGTCGGTCGGAGCGCGCCAGAAGTTCGGACGCAGCACGCATCCCGGCGCCAGAATCGGCGTTCCGCCGACCTCGTAGCGGGTGATCATACCGTCGCTGCGGCGGATGTCGAGCGTGAAGCACTCCGACGAGATCCGCACATAGTTGCGGTCGGCGTCCGAGAGCGTCAGCGAGGGTTGCGAATGGCGATCCGTCGGACGGTTGGCAATCGTCAGCGGCTCGAAGCGGTGCTCAACGACCGGCAGCTGGGCACGGGCCAGGCACGTTCCGGCCTCGAGAGCCGGTTCCGACCGTTTGAGGTCATACGCCACATTGAGCAGCAGTTCGCCCTCCAGTCCGTCGAGTTCGAGCGGCAGCGTGTATTCGCGCGTCTGCTGCGGAGCCACGTCGAGCGATTCGATCGTCCCCGACTGCACGGGGCGCCCCTCCTCGAGCAGCGTCCACGTCAGCCGATAGTTCGACAGGTCGCGGAAGAAGTACTCGTTATAGACGGCAATCCGTCCCGCCCGCAGATCCACCGCCCGTGTCCAGATCGACTGGTGCTGGAAGGCAACCTCCGCATAATGGGGATTCGGACGCCGGTCGGGCGAGATCAGTCCGTTGTCGCAGAAGTTGTTGTCGCTGGCGTCGTAGGGGTTGAAGTCACCGCCGTAGGCATAGATCCAACGGCCGTTGCGCTTCACGCGCAGCGACTGGTCGACAAAGTCCCAGATGAAACCGCCCTGGTAGGAGGGGATGCGGCGGATCAGATCCCAATAGTCGGCAAAACCACCCTCGGAGTTCCCCATGGCGTGTGCGTATTCGCACTGGATGAGGGGCTTGCGCGGATTCTCCGAAGCGTATTTCTCGCACCGTTCGTATTCCCAGTACATCGGGCACATGATATCGGTGTTGTCTCCCCCTTCGGCCCGTTCGTACTGAACCGGGCGCGACGGATCGAACGACTTGATCCATTTGTAGCAGGCCGTGAAATTCTCCCCGTCACCCGCCTCGTTGCCCAGCGACCAGATGATCACCGAAGGGTGGTTGATGTTGCGCATGACGTTGCGCTGATTGCGCTCCAGGTGCGCCCCGGCGTAGAGCGGATTGCGGGCCAGCGTCCGGTTGCCGTAGCCCATGCCGTGCGACTCGATGTTGGCCTCGGCCACCACGTAGAGCCCGTACTCGTCGCAGAGTTCATACCAGCGGCTGTCGTCGGGATAGTGGCACGTCCGCACGGCATTGACGTTGGCCTGCTTCATCAGCCGGATATCCTGCAGCATCCGCTCCTCGGTCACATAGTAGCCGTTGTCGGGATCCATCTCGTGGCGGTTGACCCCCTTGATGAGGATTGGCTGTCCGTTGACGAGCAGCCGTCCGTCGCGGATCTCGACGTTGCGGAAACCCGTCCGCAGGGGAATTGCCTCCAGCAGCCGGCCCGTCGGATCGGTCAGGGTGACCGTCACGTCGTAGAGCCGCGGAGTCTCGGCCGTCCAGGCCTCCACCTGCCCCGCGTCGAGTGTCAAATGCTCCTTCTCGCCGGAGACCTTGACCCGTCCGATCAGAGCCCCATCCGGCGCTCCCGGCACCTCGAGCCGCACCTCGGCCGTACACCCCCGGGCCTCGCGCGGGAAGAGCAGCTCGACGTCGAGCCGTCCGCGCGTGAAATCATCCGTGAGCGAGGCTCCGAGCCGGACATCCTCGATGTGCTTCCAGTCGCGGGCGTAGAGATAGCAGTCGCGCCCCACGCCGCTCAGCCGCCAGAAGTCCTGATCCTCGAGATAGCTTCCGTCGCACCAGCGGAAGACCTGAAAGGCTATCAGATTACGGCCGGGCTTCACGTAGCGCGTGATGTCGAACTCGGCCTCGAGTTTGCTGTCCTCGCTGTAACCGACGAACGAACCGTTGACCCACAGCGAGAGGTTCGACGTCACCGAACCGAAGTGGGCGATGATCTGTTCGCCGCGCCACGATTCGGGGATCACGATTTCGCGGCGGTATGAACCCACGTGGTTGTTCTCGACGGGAACCTCCGGCGGATTGTTCCTGAACTGTTCGCGCCAGGCGTAGCCGATATTCACGTAGAGCGGATCACCGTAGCCGTTCACCTCCCAGAGCCCCGGTACGGGCATCGTCGACCAATGCCCGTCGTCGTAGTCCGTGCGGTAGAAGTCCGTCGGGCGCTGGTCGGCGTCCTCGACCCACGCGAAGCGCCACACGCCGTTGAGCGACAGGTAGCGTTCCGAGACCTTGCGGTCGCCCGCCAGGGCCGCCTCGCGGCTTTCGTAGGCAAAGAACGAGGCATGCATCGGCACGCGGTTGACGGCATTGGTTTCGGCATCGCGCCAGGCTTCGATACGGGCTCCGGCCCGGGCAGGCAACAGCCCCCAGGCGAGCATCAGTGTACCGACAAGAAGGGTTCGCAGTTTCATCAGCAGCAGTTTTTCGGGTAAGGAATCGGAATCGGCGACCGCAACACCGCTTCGGTGCGGATCGTCCCCACAAAGATAAAAAAAAGATCGGAATTCCCTCCTCCGACCCCGTAAAAGTTGCTCCGGAACAGCAAAAAACAGAAAACTTTATTCGGTTTTCCGGTTCAAAAAACGTATCTTTGTCAACAATCACCCAACCCAAAGCTCACTCTCGACCATGAATAAAAAGAAGAAATGGATCATTACGGCCATTATCCTGGCGGTATTCTGTGCGGCTCTCGGCATCTACAACTACTACGGCAAACGCTCCCCGGCCGAAGAGAGCGCCGGTGAGCCGATCGCACCCCGCTCACGGAATACGCTCAATGTCAACGGTCTGATCATCCGCCCACAGTCCCTCACCGACGGGATCACCACCGTGGGCAACCTGTTGCCCGACGAGGAGGTCGACCTCTCGTTCGAGACCTCGGGCAAGATCGTGGCCATCAACTTCCAGGAGGGCGCCGCCGTCCGTAAGGGCCAGCTGCTGGCCAAGGTCAACGACCGCCCTCTGCAGGCCCAGCTCTCACGCTACGAGGCCCAGCTCAAACTGGCCGAAGACCGCGTCTATCGCCAGAGCGCCCTGCTCGAACGCGACGCCGTGAGCCAGGAGGCCTACGAGCAGGCCCGTACCGAACTGGCCACGCTCAACGCCGATATCGACATCGTAAAGTCCAATATCGCCCTCACGGAGTTGTGCGCCCCGTTCGACGGCATCATCGGTCTGCGTAACGTCAGCGAGGGGGCCTACGCCTCGCCGTCGGTCGTTGTGGCCAAGCTGACGAAGATCTCCCCGCTGAAGATCGACTTCTACGTCCCGGAGCGTTACGCCAGCCAGATCCATCCCGGCACGCGCCTCTCGTTCACCGTCGAGGGCCGCCAGGAGCGCTTCGAGGCCACGGTCTACGCCACCGAAACGCAGGTCGACGTCACAACCCGCACGCTGGCCGTGCGGGCCCGCTACCCGAATGCCCGGGGACGGCTGCTTCCCGGACGCTTCGCCACGGTGGAGATCCGCATGCACGAGATTTCGGACGCCATCGCCGTACCGACCGAAGCCATCGTCCCCGAAATGGGCATCGACAAGGTCTTCCTCTACCGCGGCGGGAAGGCCCACGCCGTCGAGGTAACCACCGGACTGCGCACCGAATCCCAGATTCAGATCATCAACGGCCTTCAGGTCGGCGACACGCTCCTCACCTCCGGAACGCTCCAGCTGCGCGAAGGCCTCCCCGTCCAACTCGATCGCATCGACTAAAACCCGCGCCGCATGAACATCTCCGAACTCAGCATCCGGCGTCCCGTGCTGGCATCCGTGATGACGATCATCATTCTCCTGTTCGGCTTCATCGGATACAAGGCCCTCGGCGTGCGCGAATACCCGAGCGTCGACAACCCGATCATCTCGGTGCAGTGCTCCTACCCGGGAGCCAACGCCGACGTGATCGAGAACCAGATCACCGAACCCCTCGAGCAGAACATCAACGGCATCCCGGGCATCCGCTCGCTGTCGAGCACCAGCCAGCAGGGTCAGAGCCGCATCACCGTCGAATTCGAACTCTCGGTCGATCTCGAAACCGCCGCCAACGACGTGCGCGACAAGGTCTCGCGGGCGCAGCGCTACCTGCCGCGCGACTGCGACCCGCCGACGGTCACGAAGGCCGATGCCGACGCCACGCCGATTCTGATGGTGACGATCCAGAGCGACAAGCGCTCGCTGCTCGAACTGAGCGAAATCGCCGACCTGACGGTCAAGGAGCAGCTGCAGACGATCAGCGACGTGAGCGGCGTGCAGATCTGGGGCGAAAAGCGCTACTCGATGCGGCTGTGGCTCGACCCGGCGAAGATGGCCGGCTACGGCGTAACCCCCTCGGACATCAAGGATGCCCTCGACCGCGAGAATGTCGAGCTCCCCTCGGGCAGCATCGAGGGCAACACCACCGAACTGACCATCCGCACGCTGGGGCTGATGCACACCTCGCAGGAGTTCAACGACCTGGTGATCCGCGAGGACGGCGACCGCATCATCCGCCTGAGCGACGTCGGACGCGCCGAACTCGGCCCGCAGGATACGCGCAGCTACATGAAGATGAACGGCATCCCGATGGTGGGCGTGGTGGTCGTCCCGCAGCCGGGCGCCAACCACATCGAGATCGCCGACGCCGTCTACGAACGCATGGAGACGATGAAGAAGGATCTGCCCGACGACGTGGTCACCTCCTACGGTTTCGACAACACGCGCTTCATCCGCGCCTCGATCGACGAGGTGAAGCAGACCGTCTACGAGGCCTTCGTGCTGGTGATCATTATCATCTTCCTCTTCCTGCGGAACTGGCGCGTGACGCTCATCCCCTGCATCGTGATCCCCGTCTCGCTGATCGGTACGTTTTTCATCATGTACGTGGCCGGCTTCTCGATCAACGTCCTCTCGATGCTGGCCGTCGTGCTGTCGGTCGGTCTGGTCGTCGACGACGCCATCGTGATGACCGAAAACATCTACATCCGCATCGAACGCGGCATGTCGCCCCGCGACGCCGGCATCGAAGGGGCCAAGGAGATCTTCTTCGCCGTCCTCTCGACCTCCATCACGCTGATCGCCGTCTTCTTCCCGATCGTCTTCATGGAGGGGACCACCGGACGTCTGTTCCGCGAATTCAGTCTGGTGATCTCCGGCGCCGTCTTGATCTCGACCTTCGCGGCGCTGACCATCACCCCGATGCTGGCCACCAAGCTGTTGGTGCGCCAGGAGCGCAAGAACTGGTTCTACAACGCCACGGAGCCCTTCTTCGAGTGGTTAAACCGCTTCTACGCCTCGACTCTGGCCTCGCTGCTGCGACGCCGCTGGCTGGCGCTGCCCGTCGTCGCGCTGACACTCGGGCTGATCGGCTGGCTGTGGAGTGCCATCCCCGCCGAAATGGCCCCGCTGGAGGACCGTTCGCAGATCACGATCAACACGCGCGGCTCCGAAGGCGCCACCTACGAGTACCTGCGTGACTATACGGAGGAGATCAACCAGCTGATCGATTCGCTGGTTCCGGAGGCCGCCTCGGTCATGGCCCGCGTCTCGAGCGGATCGGGTAACATCCGCGTCTCGCTCACCGATATCGCCGACCGCAAACGCTCGCAGATGGAGATTGCCGAGGAGCTCTCGGCCGCCGTGCGCTCGAAGACCAAGGCGCGTTCGTTCGTCCAGCAGCAGAGCACCTTCGGCGGACGCCGCAGCAACATGCCCGTGCAGTACGTGCTGCAGGCCACGAGCCTCGAACGCCTCGAGGAGGTGCTGCCCGAGTTCATGCGCCGGGTCTACGAGAGCCCCGTCTTCCAGATGGCCGACGTCGACCTGAAGTTCAGCAAACCCGAGGTGCGCATCGAGGTCAACCGCGACAAGGCCAACCTGCTGGGGGTCTCGACGCGCAACATCGCCCAGACGCTCCAGTACGGACTGAGCGGCCAGCGCCTCGGCTACTTCTACATGAACGGCAAGCAGTATGAGATTCTGGCCGAGATCAACCGCCAGCAGCGCAACAAACCCGCCGACCTGCGGTCGATCTACGTGCGCAGCGACAAGGGCGAGATGATCCAGATGGACAACCTCATCTCGCTGGTCGAGAACGTCGCCCCGCCGAAGCTCTACCACTACAACCGCTTCCTCTCGGCCACCGTCTCGGCCGGTCTGGCCAAGGGCCGCACCATCGGGCAGGGACTCGACGAGATGGACCGCATCGCCGAAGAGACGCTCGGCGACGACTTCCGCACGGCGCTGGCCGGCGATTCGAAGGAGTTCCGCGAGAGTTCGTCGAGTCTGATGTTCGCCTTCATCCTGGCCATCGCGCTGATCTATCTGATTCTGGCGGCGCAGTTCGAGAGTTTCAAGGACCCGCTGGTCATCATGCTCACCGTGCCGCTGGCCATCGCCGGCGCGCTGGTCTTCATGTGGAGCACCGACCAGACGATGAACATCTTCAGCCAGATCGGCATCATCATGCTGATCGGTCTGGTGGCCAAGAACGGCATCCTGATCGTCGAGTTCGCCAACCAGAAGCAGGAGGCCGGCATCGACAAGCGGCACGCCATCGCCGAGGCGGCCCAGCAGCGTCTGCGCCCGATTCTGATGACCAGCGCCTCGACCGTGCTGGGCATGTTGCCGCTGGCCGTGGCTTCGGGCGAGGGTGCCGCCGGACGCGTGGCCATGGGTGTGGCCGTCGTGGGCGGCATGGTGGTCTCGACGCTGCTGACGCTCTACATCGTCCCGGCCATCTACAGCTACGTCTCGACCGACAGGTCCCGCAAATCGAAAAAACAACAGGCATGAAACACCTCCTTCTGACCATACTCCTGACGGGATTCGGGGCCGCAGCACTGGCCCAGACCCCGACAAACCCAAGTCCCGAACCGATGCGGGACTTCCCCGAGAACGAACCGCTGACGCTGCGCCGCTGCCTGGAGATCGGACTCGAACGCAACTACGACGTGCGCATCGTCCGCAACGAAGAACGCATCAGCGACAACAACGCCACGGCCGCCAATGCCGGCATGCTGCCCACGGTGGACCTCCAGGCGGGCTACACCGGCACGTGGGACAACCGTCGCGGCACGACGCTGCGCGACGGCTCGCAAAGCACCGAAACGAGCGTCTACGACCAGACGGCCAGCGTGGGTGTGGCCGTGAACTGGACGCTGTTCGACGGCTTCCGCATCCGGACCACCTACGACCGCCTTCGGGAGCTGCAGCAGATGGGAGCCCTGCAGACCCGCATCACCATCGAGGACTTCATGGCCAACCTCACGGCCGAATACTACAACTACCTGCAGCAGACGTTGCGGCTCAGGAATTTCCGCAATGCGGTGCAGCTCTCGCGCGAACGGCTGCGCATCTCCGAGGAGCGTTTCCGCGTGGGCAACTTCTCGCGGCTCGACCTGCTGCAGGCCCGCGTGGACTTCAACGCCGACAGTTCGCAGTACATGTCGCAGCAGGAGGTGGTCACCGCCTCGCGCATCCGCATCAACGAGTTGCTGGCCCACGAGAACCTCGACCGCCGGATCGCCGTGCAGGACTCGGTAATCCGGGTCAACGCCTCGCTCGACTGGGACGAACTGCTCGACCGCACGCTCTCGGCCAACGCTTCGCTGCTGATGGCCGGCCACGACACCGCCATCGCGGAGTTCGACCTGAAGATCCTCCAGGCGCGGAACTACCCCTATGTCAACCTCTCGACCGGCTACGGATACTCCTACAACCTCTACGGCACGGGCACGAACCGTTCGCGCGGCACACTCGGGCTGAATGCCGGGGTTTCGGTGGGCTTCACCCTCTTCGACGGCAACCGCCGCCGCGAACAGCGCAACGCCCGCATCAGCGTCGAGAATGCCGAGCTGACGCGTCAGCAGCTCGAACTCTCGCTGCGGGCCAACCTCTCGAACTTCTGGCAGGCCTACCGCAACAATCTCGAGGTGATCCATCTGGAGGAGGACAACCTTGTGGCGGCCCGCGAAAACTACGAGATTGCCATGGAACGCTACCGGCTGGGCGACCTGCCGGGCATCGAGATGCGCGAGGCGCAGAAGAGCCTGCTGGATGCCGAGGAGCGTATCCTTACGGCGCAGTACAACACGAAACTCTGCGAGATCTCGCTCCAGCAAATCAGCGGCAACGTGCTGATCTATCTCGAATAGGCAGGGGGGGGGTAAGCCGGCAGGCAGGCATCAGCAAGGCATTCGCTTCCGACTCATTCCACACGCCTTTTATCCCGCTTTCCAATCCCCGCAAAAGGCCCTTTTCCCAATCCAGCAAAATATTTTCCATTGGAAATTTGTTTTATCGGAAAATAATTCACAACTTTGCATCGTTATTGATAGGAAATCAACCAAAAAGAGGCCATGAAACGACTGCTGCTCGGAATTGCCGCCCTCTCGCTCTTCGCGACGGGCTGCGCACAGAACAACACGAAGAAAAAGGAAAACACACAAAACACGAAAGAGATGAATACGATTGCACTGACGAAAGCCGACTTTCTGAAGAAGGTCGCCGACTACGAAAAGAACCCCACGGAGTGGAAATATCTGGGCGACAAACCGGCCCTGGTGGACTTCTACGCCACGTGGTGCGGACCCTGCAAGGCTCTGGCGCCGGTTCTCGAAGAGCTGGCCGCCGAGTACAAGGACCAGATCTACATCTACAAGATCGACACCGATGCCGAGCAGGAACTGGCTGCCGCCTTTGGCATCCGCTCGATCCCCACGCTGCTCTTCATCCCCATGGAGGGCAAACCGCAGATGGCCCAGGGTGCTCTGCCCAAAGCCACGCTCAAGAAGGCCATCAACGAAATCATGCTCAACAACAAGCAGTAAAGCCATGGTCCTGATGATCGACGCGGAGCTCTGCCCACAAAACCACCGCTGTCCGCTGATCCGGCTCTGCCCGGTCGAGGCCATCTCGCAGGAGGGATTCTCGCTTCCGGTGATCGACCCGACACGTTGCATCGAATGCGGCAAGTGCATGCGCCATTGCGGCATGCAGGCCATCCACAAAGCCGCACAAAATGGATAAGCTCTGCCGCATCCGCGACCTGCAGCGGGCCGTCATGCGCTTCGAAGCCGATTTCGAGGCGCATTACGGTATTTCGCTCAACGAAGGAATGACGCTCTGCTCCCTCTCGCAGTGCGAAAAGATGTGCCCCGGCGAACTGGGCGAGGCGCTCGGGTTGACGCCGTCGAACATGTCGAAGGTGCTCCGCTCGGTCGAATCGAAGGGGCTGGCAGTCCGGGAAATGTGCTGCAAGGACCGACGCCAGTTCTTCTACTCTGTCACGCCGCAGGGGCGCCGGCTGCTCGAAACGCTCGACTGCCAGTCGCTCGAACTCCCCGCTCCACTGCAGGAGTGGCTCAACCGCGAATAAGGATCCGCAAGGCGGATGGCGCCGACGAAGAGAGCCGATAAAAGCAAGACTGACAGAGAGAGCCGCCGGAGATGGGACAGGCGGAAAGGGTCGGTCAAAGATGAGGCTAATGGAAAGGACCGGTCAGAGACAAGGACGGTCGAGGCCGCCAGACCCTGTTGCCTCATACACAAAGAAGAGGGACGAGCCACAAAGGCTCGTTCCTCTTTTTATGCATAAGCCCTACTCGTTGACGACCGACGTGACGGATTGCTCTTCAAGGAAGTGATTCGGATCGTTGTTCGTCGAGGCAAACTCGCGCAGCGACTTGAAATGATGCCGCAGCATCTCGGCAGCCGCCTCCTCGTTCTGTTCGCGCACGAAACGCAAAAGCTCGCGATGCTCGAAGCAGACCTCCTCGGAAGGGACCGAGCAGACCCGGTAACGCTGATAGTAGCGCAGCACATCGGGCGTGATGACCAACAGCAGCGAAGCAATCACCGGATTGTGTCCGCCGCGGACCAGCGCCTGATGATAGGCGAAGTCCTTCGAGACGCGTTCGTCGGTGTAGAACTTCTCCTCGCACTCCTTGAGAGCCTCTTCCATGGCGACCAGATCATCGACCGTGCGGTTGCGGGCACTCAGACGGATGGCCTCGATCTCAAGCAGAATACGCACGTAGACCAGCGACGCAAAGTCGTACTGTTCGATCTGAAGGGCATCGGTAATCATACGCTCGAGAATTTGCATCTTCTCCTGCGCAACAACCGTACCGCTCTGCGGGAAGGTCTGGACGATGCCGTAAAATTCGAGTTTCTGGAAGGCCGCCCGGACGTGAGCGCGTCCTACGCCAAGCTTTTCGGCCAGACGGCGCTCAGCCGGAAGACGCTCACCGGGTTGCAGACGTCCCGAATAGAGTTGCTCCTTGATATACTTCAGGACGGTTTCGACTTGTTTGATATTGGGCGAGTAGTTCATTCAGGGTTAATTTCTGTTGACGGTACAAAGGTCATAAAAAAAACCAATTCAACCAAAATTATCGAACGACCTTTTCTACGGAAAAATCAGCAAACTGAACAATCTCGTCCCGCAACTCCGGTTTCAGCGACCCGTTGGCACCGATACTGCGGTAGATGCCCCACTTGGGACGAATGCCCGTCGAACCTTCGCGCCACATGTTGCGCGTATGCTTCGAGACCGAGATCAGCGTCTTGCCGTCGGAGACGCGCTTGACCAGCAGCTGGTAGCTTCCCTCCACGTCGCAAACCACACGCTCCTCGACCTCGACCCACTGGCCCAGGAAATCCGACAGCGGAACCTTGGCCAGATAGATATTGCCGGTCTTATCGGCCGAAGGACCCACGTAGATCACCTGCAGCTGCCGACTGCCGTTGGAGAGCGTACGGGGCGTAAAGGTAATCAGCGGATAATCGATGTCGGCCGTCTCCTGAGCGTTGTCAATCCCCTTGATCTGGTGTACGTGGCAGAAGTTCTTCGTCGTCAGCATTCCCTCCGGAAGACGAAACTTCCAGCGGAAAATCATCTCTTCACCCTTCTGCGCCACCATCGACTCGGGCGATTTGGCGTCGGTCTTGATCTCGTTGCGCTGACGGTCCGTCACGTTGGGTTTGCCGCGGTCGTCGTCGTTCTCCACATGGATATAGAAATCAAAGACATACTCGCCGAGCTCCTCGGAGTAGGATTGCTGCACGTGCTGGAACGGAGCCTCGGCATGGGCCCCCGACTGATCGGGAGCTTCGTAGTTGAAGCCGTTGCGCAGAATCAGGTCATAGGTCCCGGCCGAATTGCCGTCGGCCCGAAGCTCGCCGCCATAAAATGGAGGTTCATCATCCGTGTCCGTATCCGAAGGCATCTCCTCGGGTGGCGTCACCGGTGCGGACGCATTCCCCGAACAGGCCGAGAAAACCGGTCCGGCAAGCAGCGAAATCAATAAAATCAGTCGTTTCATGTTTGCTTTTCTTGTTTTTATCGCTATCTTTGTTCGTACTTAAATTTTGGTTAACCAATTTCCAAAGTCAAACAAAAGTAGTAAAAATTTCCTAACCCGACCTGAAAATCATGAAAAAAATCCTTTTTGCAGCACTTCTGGCCGTGACATTCACGGCCTCGGCGCAACAGGCCGCACAACAGCCGGCCCAGGTTACGAACCGCTATTCGATGAAACTGAAACAGAATACGGACGGCAGCTATTCGCTCATCAACGAGGCCCGTTACGCCAAGCTGGTCGACCTCTCGAAGGTCGAGGGGCTGCTTGAGCCCTATACCTACCAGCGCGACCGGCTGCAATCGAAGGACTACAAAGGAGTCGAGGTACGCGAGTACGTCTACCGCACGCACGACGGTTATGAGCTGAAGATGGCCGTCGACATGGCCGTGAGCGAGCAGCCCACTCCGGTGGTGATCTACTGCCATGGCGGCGGCTGGGCCCGCGGCAACAACGGCGCCCTGCGCACCCTGTCGCAGTACATGGCCAAACAGAAGGGCGTAACGGGTGTCCGTATCGCCTATACGCTGGCCCCGCAGCCCGGCGCCACGGTCGAGGTTTCGATCGACGACGTGCTGGCCGCCGTCAAGTACCTGCGCGACCACGCCAAGGAGCTGAACATCGACCCTTCGCGGATCGGATTTGTCGGCAATTCGGCCGGTGCCCATCTGGCTGCCGTCGGCGCCATGCGCACGGCCGGCACGAAAGCCTTCGTCGGCTACTCGGGCATTTACGACCTGGAGACGGCCGCCATCTGCCAGCGTTCGAAGGATCCGCAGCGCATCGGCTACTTCTGCGACCGCGACCCGAAGGTGCTGCACGCCGCCTCGCCCGTGAACCTCGTACCGAAGAAGAACGTTCCGGCAGCGTTGCTCTTCTGCGGTACGGCCGATATCACGGTCGAGTGCGCACAGAGCAAGGCCTTCGCCGCAGCCCTCGAGAAGCGCGGCGGAAAGGTCGACCTCGAGGTGCTCGAGAACTACGACCACAACCTGAGCGCCAAGGCCTCGGACAAGATGGAGGAGGTCTTCTTCAAGACGGTGGATTTCCTGGCTGAAAACCTCTGACCGCAATGAAGCGCACACTGCTCCTGCTCCTTGCCGCAACGACGGCCTGGAGCGCCCAGGGCAAGGTAACCCTGCCGGCCATCTTCGGAGACAACATGGTGCTGCAACAGCAGCAGAAGGTCCTGCTCTGGGGCGATTCCGACCACAAGGAGGTGACACTCGCCGCCTCGTGGAGCGACACCCCGGTGCGTGCGGCCGTCGAAAAGGGCCGCTGGACAGTTGAAATCGCCACCCCCGAGGGATCCTACGCCCCGCAGACGCTCACGGTGAGCGATGCCGACTCGAAAGTGACGCTGTCGAACGTCCTGATCGGCGAGGTGTGGATCTGCTCCGGACAGTCGAACATGTACATGCCCCTGCGCGGCTACACGGGACAGCCCGTCGAGGGATCGCTGCAGACGATCATCCAGTCGACGCAGTACCGCGACCGCATCCGCATGATCACCCTTCCGAAAAAGGAGGCCGCAACGCCGCAACGCACCTTCGAGGGGGCCCGCTGGGAGATCCCCTCACCCACGACGGCCGTGCTGATGAGCGCCGCCGCCTACTTCTTCGCACAGTCGCTCACCGAGGCGCTCGACGTGCCGGTGGGCATCGTCTCGACGAGCTGGGGCGGTTCGAAAATCGAGGCCTGGATGGACCCTGCCTCGCTCACCGCCATGGGCTACGACGTGGAGAAGATCAACGCCGACCCGAAAATCCAGCAGCGCGCCAAGTGCGGGCTGCTCTACAACGGACTGATCGCACCGGTGGCCGGCTACACGGCCCGCGGCTTTGCCTGGTATCAGGGCGAGGCCAACCGCAAGGAGTCGGCCCGCTATGCACGGCTCATGCAGGAGATGGTCCGCTTCTGGCGCGCCGAATGGGGCGATACGAAAAACCGGATGCCCTTCCTCTACGTGCAGATTGCCCCCTACTCCTACAACGACGCCGCTGCGACAGACGGCGTACAGGTGATGGAGGCACAGTGTGATGCCCAGAAGCTGATTCCCAACTCGGCGATGATCGCCACGACGGATCTGGGCGAGGAGCTCTCGATCCACCCCCGCCGCAAACGCGAAGTGGGCCAGCGGCTGGCGGCCGAAGCGCTGGTACGCTGCTACGGCGTACGGGCCAACTGCTGGTCGGCCGTCCAGGTCAAGGAGGTGAAATTCGAAAAGGACAAGGCCGTGGTCACCTTCGACAATGCCCGCTACGGCATGACCCCGCAGCACGAAGTGGTTCCGGGATTCGAACTGGCCGGCAAGGACGGCGTATTCCATCCCGCCGAGGGGCGTGTCGTCATCTCGAAACCCATCGTCGAGGTGACCTCCAAGGAGGTCAAGGAGCCGGTCGCCGTGCGCTACGCCTTCCACAACTACACGCCCACGACCCTCTGCAACACCTACGGAATTCCGGTCATCCCCTTCCGCACGGATCGCGAATAGCGACCGGTTCCGCCCGATAACGAAAACGGCAGCCCCTCACGGAGCTGCCGTTTTTTCACGACGGGCCGACTACTGCAGTTCGAAATGGAGCATCGCCTCGAAATCGGCTTTCGACGTATGAAAGCCGATGCGGCGGGCCGTCTCGACCCACTCCGGGCGATCAAGCGCCAGCCCCGCCTCATAGAGCAGCGCCGCACCGCGCCGCTGTGCGAAGGGTTTGATCTGCGGCCAGGGCCACTTTTCGGGCGATTCGTAGTAGGGAATCAGATACTCCAGCGCGCGCTGCGCCTCGGGCATCTCCCACAACTCGACGCCTTCGGCACGCGCCACGTTGCGTGCCGTCGAGAGGGCCTCCAACACGAAGGTCGAATAGTGCAGCGAAAGCGTGCGCACCAGCTCCTCGGGAAGCGTACCGTCCTCGGCCACCTGCTTGGCAAACCGGGGTTTGACCGATTCACAGGCAATCTCCCGAACACGGTCGTCAAGTCCCGCAGCCCGGGCCGTCATCAGCCGGATGGCATCGTACCACAGTCCGTGGTTGTTCGCCGCGTGGAGCTCCTTCTGTCCGTTGACGCTGTGCTCCATCCAGTAGAGGAAGGTCCGCGCCCACTCGCGCAGTTCACGGCGGTCGTAGTCGCTCCACGCCGGCGACGAGTCGATCAGTTGGGCGGCATTCAGCGCAAAGGCCATGCGGCGCGCATCGATGATTCCCGTTCCGCGAATCGTCTGACGGCCCCTGATCAGCTGGGCATAGGTCATGTTGGGGTTCATGCCCAGCTTGGGGTCGAGGAACCACGTCCGCAGCAATTGGGCACACTTCTCCGCATAGCGCTCGTCGCCCGTCACACGGTAGAGCACCGCCAGCGTACGGGTCACAGCCCCCAACCGGTCACCGTTCTCCCGCTCGGGGCAGTCGTAGACCTCGGGGTTGCGTTCACCGTCGCGGCGGATATAGGGCAGGCCGTCGGATTTCGAGGGGTCGGGCCACCAGTAGGGCGACAGCGACAGGTAGTCGCGGCGGTCACCGCTGGGTGGCAGCTGCTTCTTGGCCGTCACCGTCAGCGGCTCCATGCCGAGCAGCGTGCTGTCAGCCTCGGCTGCCACCTCTTCGACCGCCTTTACGGCCCGGGGATCCCCCTTCCGGTAAGCCTCCGCAAGGCGGTCGAGCAACTCACCGTTGAACGAGTACTGCGCGCTGGCCGGCACAAGCGCCGCCAACGACGCCATCAGCAACAAGATACGTTTCATCATCATGGATCATGGGTAAAAAAAGGGCGGACGCACCCTTTCGGGAAACCGTCCGCCCACTCGAAAAAACTTCAGCGTCGACTACGAGAAGAGGACACCACCGTTGATATCGATGTTCGTACCGGTGATGTAGCTCGACTCGTCGCAAGCCAGGAAGCATACCAGGTCGGCAACCTCCGAAGCATTACCCTCACGACGCAGCGGAGCGGTGTGGTGGAGGTTCTCACGAGCCTCGGGCTTCGTGAAGCGGTCGTGGAACGAGGTGTTGATCATACCCGGAGCCAGGGCGTTGACACGGATTCCCTGCGGGCCGAGCTCCTTGGCCATGGCACGCGTGTGGCACATAACGGCAGCCTTGGCCGTAGCGTAAACCGAAGCACCCGGGCCACCACCGTCACGGGCAGCCTGCGACGAGAAGTTGACGATCGAACCGCCGGCAGGCATCATCGGAACTACCTCGCGGGTGCAGAGGAATACCGAACGCATGTTGACATCCATGATGAAATCATACCACTTCTCATCCTGCTCGGTGATGAGCTTGCGGCCCACCAGACCACCTACGACGTTGACCAGGATATCCACCTTGCCGCCGTAAGCCTCGGCAGCCTTGGCGAAGAGGTTCTTCACGTCGGCAGCCTTCGTCATGTCGCCCTGTACGGCAATGGCCTCGCCACCCTCGGCCTTGATCATCTCAAGGGTCTTCTGGGCATCGTCCGGATTGTCGAAGTAGTTCAGGCAAACCTTGGCACCTTCGGCAGCCAGTTTCACAGAAATTGCACGACCCAGGTCGCGCGCACCGCCCGTTACGACGGCTACTTTTCCACTCAGTTTCATCTCTTTTTAAGTTTTAAAAAGGTTTTACTTGTATTACGTCTTTTCTATTCGGTCAACCCGATCGGGCGTCCTCCTGAAGAAAGGCCCGGCCGGGAGAGGTGTTACTTGTTCAGCTGCTCGATGCGTCCGCCGAAGAGGAAGACACACAGCAGGCAGGCCGGGACGAGAGCCGCTCCGAGGATGAAGAAGGCCGTCCAATCGCCGCTCTGCGTCAGGTAGGGGATACACAGGATCGAGATGATGGTTCCGAGCACGGCCGAAGCGCCGCCCAGTCCGGCCAGCGAACCGACGGCCTTGCCGGTCTGCAGGTCGCTGGCAAGGGTCTGGATGTTGGTCATCACGAACTGATAACCGCCCAGGATGAAGGCCA
This sequence comes from Alistipes megaguti, assembly GCF_944320325.1. Classification (NCBI taxonomy): domain Bacteria; kingdom Pseudomonadati; phylum Bacteroidota; class Bacteroidia; order Bacteroidales; family Rikenellaceae; genus Alistipes; species Alistipes megaguti. The sequence goes on along the minus strand of NZ_CALUHA010000012.1, from coordinate 38,505 downwards.
TCATGATGACGGCCATCGTTGCCGACGAGGCGACAGCGGCCAAAATCATGCCCGGAATGATGAAGCACGATCCGACGATCATCGCGGCTTTGCGTGCAAAGTTAACGGTTTTTCCACGATTGATCAACAGTCCCGAGAACCATCCGCCGGCTACCGAGCCGATGGCGGCACCCACGTAGGGCACCCAGGCCGACATGGCGATCTGCTTGATGTCCAGCCCGAAGACCTCGATCAGGTAGATCGGCAGCCACGTGACGAACATCCACCAGATGGGATCCAGGAAGAAGCGGCCCAGAATGACGGCGTAGTTCTTGCGCTCGCTGAGCAGCCGTCCCCACGACTTGGCCGTATCGCACGAGACGCGGCACTCGGGCTGACCCGAGATGATGTATTCGCGCTCCTTGTCGGTGATCCAGGGGTGCTCCTTGGGTCCCTTCTTGTTGATGATCAGCCAGGGGATCACCCAGATGATGCCCAGCGAACCCACCACGGCGAAGGTCACCCGCCAGCCGAAAGCCAGGAACAGCATCGGGATCAACACCGGCGAGATGATCGATCCCACCGAAGCGGCCGCACCAAAGATACCCTGAGCCAGGGCACGCTCCTTCTGCGGGAACCACTCGGCATTGGACTTGGTGGTTCCGGGCCACGGTCCGGCTTCGCCCAGTCCGAGCATCACGCGGAAGAAGGTCAGCGACTTGAGACCCGTCGAGATCGAGGCCAGCGCATCGGCACCGCCCCAGACCAGCGCCGAGAGGGTAAAGCCCCGCCGCGTACCGATCCGGTCGTAGATCTTGCCCGAGACGAGCTGGCTCACGCCGTAGGCGATCATGAAGAACATCGTGATGACGGCCAGCATGTTCTTGGCCTGCCGCTGCTGCTCTTCGGCCGAGGCGTTGACGTCGATCAGCCCCAGCTCCTTGGCAATACCGCCATGCTTGACATATTCGATGGCTCCGTCGGTGAGTTTGGTCACCTCGTCACCTGCCAGCGTCACCGACTTGCCGTCCGAAAGCACCGTATAGGTATCGGCCGCAGCGTCGTAGGTGTAGTCACCCGCGGCGCAGACCACCTTCGTATTGGCCACCCACATGTAGTTGAGCGTGCCACGGTCGAGGTAGTTGATGATCGTCACGATGGCGATCAACGCCAGGACGATCCACCGCAATCCATTGATTTTCATTCAGGCAGTCGTTAAGCGGTTACTTCTTGAGGAAATCCTCGCGGTGGGGCGAGAAGGTGTCGATCAGAATACCCGGCTCAAGGCAGACGCATCCGTGGATCTCGTCCGGAGCCACGTAATAGCCGTCGCCCGCTCCGAGCACCTTCTTTTCATCACCGATCGTCAGTTCGAACTTGCCGCTGGCCACGTAGGTAGCCTGGCTGTGGTAGTGGGCGTGCATCGTGCCCACGGCGCCCTTGTCGAAATGGACCTTCACGATCATCAACTGGCCGTCATAACCCATGATCTGACGACGGATACCCGGTCCCGGGGTCTCCCACGGAAGCTCGCTCTCGAGCTGGAATGTTTCACTGCGTGTTTTCATATCCTTAATTGTTTTTTAGAGGTTTTTCAGTTTCAATCATTTCATCTTCACATCGTAGGGACCCGTCCATTCGAAACGTCCCTCGGCGCTCTTGACCGTGTGGTGCTTCCCGGCATCAAACGAGCGGTTGGCCACGCAGAGCGTGACGCTGTGCCCGTCCTTGTACTCGGCCACGGCCACCGTGTATTCCGGCGTATCGACCACCAGCCGCACGCCAACGCACGACGAGGTCAGATTGGCCGACTGCTCGACCTGCAGATCGTACGTGCCGTGGGTCTCCAGCGACGAGAAGAAGGTATGGTTCTTCCTGCCCTTCTCGCGGATCATGTAGCCCTTCTCGGTGCGCAGGTTGAAGTCGGGATCCGAAGCTCCCGATTCGACGAAGACCATCTCGCTGGCGGGCGTCGTGGCCGTCGACAGCGAGTAGAAACGGTCGCCGGTGATCCACGTGAAGGTCGTCGTGGCCGACTTTTCGTTGCGGCCGCGGGCCTGGCACCAGAGGTGCTGGTAACCGTTTGCCTCGCCCAGGGCCGACATCGTCGTGAGGGCCTTCTCGTAGGGGAAGTTCACGCTCACCATGTGGCCGCCGTACCACATCGGGTAGTCGTAGCGGTGCTCCTTGTCGCTGCGGGCCTGCAGCAGGTCGAGAACGAGCGGATACTGCAGGAACGGCGTGGTGATGTAGGCCAGCGTGCGCTGCATGGCCACGCCCGGGTAGGCATTGGTCTCCCGAGCCGAGACGATCTGCACATCCTTGCGCGAGAAGTCCGTGAAGAGGATCTCCGAGTGGTGCTTCATCGACTCGTCGTAGTTGCCGTCGAAGTGCGAACGCTCGTCGACGACCAGCGTGTTGTGGGCCACGGTCTGCATGGCAAACGACTTGTTTTCGTGCGTGTAGTGACCCTTGTACTTGGCCTCGATGTTGAGCCAGCGGGCAGCGCCGTAGTCGCACAGCACCTCGTTGTCGTTGTCGTAGTAGGCGATCGTCAGCTTGTCGTAGTGGCCGTGGCTCAGACCGTGCGAGGTAGCCTTGAGCGTCAGGGCGCTGTTGAGCGCGGGGTCGGTCGAGCGGATCACCGCAATGCCCCCCTCGTCACCGTTGCGTCCGTCGCGGAAGAGGGCGCTGTGGAAGGTCAGCGGCCGGGCCTCGCCCCGGGCGATGTCACGCGCTACGGCGAATCCGGCATCGGTCGGCAGCACCCAGTCCTGATAGCGCGCCGCCACGTCGAGCAGCGTCTTGTTCGAAGGGTCGGCGTTATAGGCGATGTTGACGGCATAGACCAGCTCCTGGGCGTCGTAGCCCTTCAGCAGCGCGTCGTTGAAGCGCATGAAGCGGCCGTCGTAGGCCAGCTGCAACAGCGTCGAAACGGCCTTGAGCAGAATGCCGTCGCGATACTGGAAGATCTTCAGATCGGGGCGGTTGTGCTCGATGCACTGCGCGAAGACCATGAAGGGCCAGATGGCGTAACGCTGGTAGTAGGCGCCCTCGGTGAAGTAGCCGTCGGGCGAGAAGAGGTAGTCCAGCTGCTGGATAAAGCCGCCGTGCTTGCCTGTCTCATCCGTACCGTAGAGGGCCTTGCGCACCAGATCCTCGTCACCCATCGCCATGCCGATCATGCCGACGGCCGACGTGGCCCACGTGGCGTGGTTGTGCATCTTGTTGAAGACCTTGTTGTTGGCGCGGTTGCCCTCCATGCCGTTCATCAGGAAGTCGGCCATCGGGCGGAAGAGGTTCTGCTCAACATAGGCCCGTTCGTCGGCCGACATGTAATCGTAGACACAGTCGTAGGCCATCGAGGTGTGGACCAGCCAGACGCTCTCGTTGAGTGTCTGCCAGAAGAGGCGGCCCGGCGTCTTCGAGAGCTTGACGGGGTGGAATCCGAGCGTCGGATAGAGGTCGGCATAGGCCTTCAGCATGTCGGCCACGCGGCGGGCATACTTCTCCTCGCCGGTCACCTGCCAGGCGATGCCGCAGTCGACCATCTCGTAATAGTTCAGTTTGTGGCGTTCGTGGGTGTAGCCGCCACCGCCGTCGCGCGGTTGGGGCACCTCGATCGGCGAGGCCACGGCAGCATCCGCCCCGGCCAGCGTACGCGCCATCGAGGCGTCGAAGGCAGGCACCTTGCCGCAATCGTCGCGCATCTCGGCCACACCTTGTGCCGTCAGCATCAGCGAGGGGTGTTCTCCGGCCCATGCACCGAGCGTCAGCAGCGCTCCGAAGGTCATAAAAAGCAGTCTCTTCATTCGGTTATTCGTTTTTAACACCTATGCCCAGCCGTGCCAGCGGCGAATCCTCGCGCTGCGCAAAGTCGTAATGCGCGGCATCGACATAGACGGGTTCCAGTTCATAGAGCTCCCCCTTGACGGCCTTGCCCGTCATCGAGAGGATGGCGCCGGCATTCCAGAAATTGCACGCCGAGATGGAGACCTTCTCCCAAGTGGCCTCGTCCAGACGGATCGAACGTCCGCCCCGGCCGCTGTTCGAGAAGTTGCACCCCTCGATGTCGAGCACCTGCGGACCGACGAGCCGCATCACCGAACCGCGCTCCTTGTTGCAGCAGTCCTCGAAGTTGCAGCGGCGGATCGTCACATAGGGACCGGCCGTCGACTCGTCGCTGCCGCCGCGGTAGATGTTGATAGGCAGTCCGAGGATGCGGTAGAACGAGCAGTTTTCGATCACCATGTCGTCGGCGTTGTAGCGTCCCTTGTCGTCGCGTTCGGCGGCGTAGTTGATGGCGTCGCCCGAGAGGTCGCGGAAGATCGAGTTGCGGATCTCGACCCGTCCGGCAAAGGTGGCCTGCGTTCCCTTGACGGCAAAGAAGCCGCCCTCGCCGAAGTCGTAGAAGGCGCAATTGTCCACCCAGAGGTTGTAGGGGCGGATCATGTCGCGGGCCGTCGAGATGCCGGCCTTGGCCAGCGCCTTGCCATCCTCGAGGCGGCCCGAGAAGGCGATCCCCTCAATATGCAGTTCACCGCCATCGGCGATGGTCACCATGTTGTCACCGCGCGTTCCGTTGAAACGCACGACGGGACGCTCGCCCCCCTTCACGCCGCGGATCGTCAGCGGTACGCGCACCACCATGGCACGCTGGATGGCGTAGTCACCGCCGGCATCGGCCAGTTCGACCACCGACCCCGCCTCGGCCTGCTCGACCACGGCCGGAAGGTCCTCACCGGCATGCACCGTATAGACGCGCTCCGAGCGCGACTGTGCCTGCACCTCGGGACGGTACCACGAGGCCCCCTTGCCGGCACGCATCTCCGTCTCCGCAGGCAGTACGGGAAGCTGCGGCTGAACGTTCTCGAAACCCTTGATCTCACACGGACGGGCCAGCGCGACGCGGTTGTCGCGGAAGGTGAAGCCGTCGGTGCGGTCAACGGCGATGAACGGAGTGTCGGCCTTCGGATTGACGATCGTATTGCGGGCGAACAACACCCGCTCGGGGGCCAGCGTCCGCTCAAGGTCCTTGCCCGTGCCGAACTCGATGTTCGAGCAGTTGATGAAAGTGTTGTCCGTCAGTTCGACATCCTCGACCTGACAGTAGCGGTTGGGCAGCGAGTTGGGCACGGCGTCCATCAGGGCCAGCGCCGAGAAGAAGCGTTCGCCGGCGATGCCCACCAGCGTATTGCGGCGCACCTTGTGGCCGGCGTTGATCACGCGGATACCGCCCGTATTGCGTTTGCCATGGCCTACGAAGAGGTTCTCCTCGACCGTATTGCGGTCGCCGTGGCGCAGGGCCAGCACCCCTTCCGACTCAAAGAAGACGTTGCGGCGGATCGTATTGTCGCTCGACTTGATCGAGACCACCTCGACCTCGCCGTTGCAGCGGTCGAAGAGGTTCTCCTCAATGAGCGTATTGGACGACGAGTAGGCCTGCTGCGAGGTGCCGACACGGATCGTCTCGGCGCCGTTCGAACCATAGACCGGACGCGGACCGAACCAGTTGTGGTCGATGCGGTGGAAGTTCTGCTGGCTGCGCTCCTCGTTGAGCATCACGATCAGCGTGACGCCCAGGTTGAGCTTGCCGGTCAGCGTGCAGTGGTCGACGCGGTTGTGACGTCCGTAGAGCAGGATGTAGCTGTAGGCCATGTCGCGGCGTGCGGGGTTGTAGCCGTCGACGACACACTCCGTCAGGCGGCAGTGGTTGGCCACCTCGCGGCCGTTGCGGAACTCGATGACCGAACCCGACGGCGCGTGTCCGTCCCGGAAGCAGAGGCCGCTCACCTCGACCCATTCTCCCGCCAGACGCAACGTCGAGGTGCCCGTGAAGACCACCCCGCCGGGCGTCTGAGCCTCGATGCACAGGGGCTTTTTCTCGGTGCCGCGGCCGAGCCATTTCAGCGTCAGATCGTTGTATATGCCATCTTCGATCACAATGCGGTCGCCAGGCTTCGCCTCGCGCAGCGTCGCGGCCACATCGCCTGCAGCCACGCGGTATTCACGCGCCGGGAGCGTCGCGGCTGCCAGCACGGCCACCGTCAGCAACAGATATTTCAGCGATTTCATCATCTTCTTTCTTACCGTTATTCGGTTTTCCACGAGCACCCGGCCGCCTCACGGATGGCATCCATGGCGGGCTGTACGTTGGGTTTGGCCGGAGCCGAGGTCAGCGAGGGCAGCGAAACACCGCGCTGCCGACCGTAGAGTTTGTTATCGTTCCATTCGATCTCGGGGGCCGCGGGCTCCGTGGCGCAATCCACGGCGTAGCCCGACGAGGTCGCCGAAACGATGTTGCCCTCGATCACCGTCGAGACAACGGGCACCACCTGATTGCTCGAACTGCTCGCATAGTTGACATTCAGTCCGTACTTGCAGTCGTAGACCATGTTGTAGCGCACCTTGGCATTCTTGACCTGCCAGTAGCCGCTCAAAGCCGGATTCTCCTGCCCGCGCACCAGACAGATGGCCGACCGGTAGCCCGTACCGGCCAACCCCTCGAGGTAGTTGTGCTCGACAGTGTGCCCCTCGCCGATCAGACGGATACCGCCCGTACCCGACATGCCGTTTCCGACGAAGTAGTTGCCCGTCACCGTGCAGTTGTTGCCGTGGCGCATGGTCAGCGTACCCTGGCACTCGACGAAGAGGTTGCGGCGGTAGGTGTTCCCGCACGACTTGTTCGAGACGATCTCGGCCTGCTCGCCGTGGCAGTGGTAGAAGTAGTTGTCCTCGACCGTGCAGGCGGCCTCCTGCATCGAGTAGGTGCTCGTGCCGATGCGGATGGTCTCCTGCCCGTTGATCGCCTTGCCGTTGTCGTCACGGAGCGTCACGGGACGTTCGAAGTGGTTCGCCGCGATCGTATGGCGGGGCGTTACGCCCTCCTCGAGCCAGACAACCATCAGCGTGCCGATGTTGCGTTTGTCGCGGAAGGTGCATCCCTCAACGCGGTGGTCCGTGCCGTAGAGCGAAACCCACTTCGTGTCGGTTTCGGCATCCTCCCGCGTATTGTCGCCCGTAATGGCGCAGTCATGCACCGTGCAGTGCGAGGAGCCCTTGGCCAGCGTTACGACCGACTTGCCCGAGACGGGTTCGGGGTTGCGCCACCAGAAGCCCTCCACTTCGGCGCAGGTTCCCGAGACCGAGATCCGCGACGTACCCGTGAAGCAGACCGCCCCGGCCTTCTCGGCCCGCAGGATGACGGGCTGTTCGGCCGTACCGGCACTCTTCAGTTCGGCGATCTGATCGCTGTAGAGTCCGTTGCGCCAAACGACGACCGTACCGGGCTGCAGCGTCCCGAGAGCCTTCAGTTCGTCGGCCGACGAGACGTAGAGTGTCGTCTCGGGGTCCGGGGTCGGATCGGAATCCTGCCCCTGGTCGGAACCGGCACCCTGAGAGGTGTTTCCACTGCCCGCCGACGGCTCCACCGCGGAGGCCTCGCCCCCCGAGCAGGCCAGCGTCTGAATGGCCAGCAGCATCAACAATATGGTTTTACGCATCATGCTTGAGTTTCTTCTTAAACGTCCCCGGAAACCCTCCTCCGGTCATTCCGGAAGAGGATTTCCGGTTTCGTTCCCCAATTAACCTACTAAAAAACCGGTTTTTATTCGTTCAATGGTTTCGACCAGTAGAAGTCGAAGGTGATCGTTGAAGCTTCAGATCCCGGGGCTTCTTCCGAAATTCCGTCTTCATGAATACAGATATACCCATATCTGTAAAAATCATCGGCTGTCGGTTTCTTATTGGAGGTCTGATCACAACTGAAATCATACGTCGTATATGCAACCAGAATGATCTGACCCTGACCGAATGTTGACGTGCTGGGCTCTGCCGCATATTTCGGCGAAGCTGCGCTGGGAACCACGGTAACCCCGGGCATGGACTGCATGGTTCCGGCCTGAATGGCAGCTACGACATCAGCCAGCTTGGATTCCTGGGAAGCATTCCGGAAATAGCAGACAGAACAGCCATACGTTCCCGAATTTACGATGTCGTGACCCGATGATGTCGTAAAATTGGACAACATACTCGAACTGTTAGCCGGAGACTGCAACGTTAAACTTCCACCGGAGAATCCTGTCAGGAAGTAAACAGGCTGTGCATAATACTCCTCCTCGGTCATCTTGTTCGGATCGATGGTATTTTTGCCAATTCCTGCCCCCAATATTGCTTTTGTATCCAGATCTTTCCACTCATCGGTAGAGATAACCCGTCCCCAATCGGGAACAAAGAAGGCCTTATCCCGGTTCGTTTCATCCTGAGCACCAATCGTAATATTGGTAAAGTAGTAGAACGGATAGACCATGGCCGTGCCGAAGTCCACTTCGTTGCTGCCGTTGTAAAGCGCCTTCACGGAAACCTCCTTAGCTTCGGTGAACGTCACGCCGTCCGGAACGATGAACTGCGCCTCGACATCCGTCGGCTCGCCAACCAGCGTGGCGGCAACACCATCAACCTTGAAGCCCTCGATCGAGGCCAGGTTCTCACCCTTGACCGTCACCGTCTTGCCCAGATAGAACTTATCACCACCGTCCTGGGCCGTCATCGAAATCAGTTCGGGTTTGGCCGGACCTACGGGCGTCGTATCCAGACGCCAGGCCAAAGCGACCGTGGTCGTCTGAGCCGGAGTACCCCACTGGGCCGTCAGCTCAGCCTCGGCCACAACCGGATCGGCCGCAGCGATCGACGTGGGGAATTTCACCGTGATGGTGCCGGCCTCGGCCGTCATCACGATCAGATCGTACTCGCCCCACTTCATGCCGCTCACCAGATCGAGGTTCTGACCCTTGAAGGTCACCTCGTCACCAAGGACGTTCTGCTCGCCCTCCTCCTGCGAAGCGGCATCGAACTTCGGCGTGTGCAATGTGAAGAGCGTCTCGCCCGTCACGTCGATCGTCGCCGTGCCCCACTCGGCCGTGATGGCCAGTTCACTGTCGCCGGCGGCATACTCCCCGGCCGGAACGGCCACCTTGATCTCCTCGGCCGATACCGACGCAAAACCGGCCGCCTCGACCGTCACTTTACCGAAGTGTACACGGGTGATCTGCTCGAGGTTGCGACCCGTGAGGGTCACCTCCGTACCGACCGTACCCTCGGCCGGCGCATACGCCGTGATCAGGGCGTCGGTCACCGGAACCGTCAGATAATAGGGATAGTGGAAGATAACGCTCTCGCCGTCGGCATCGTAGACATCGATCCACACCTGATAGGTGGCATCCTGCTGAGCGAGATCCAGCGCCGGAATCTTGAACTTCAGCGTCTTGATCGTCTGCTCGGTAATCTCGGCCTCTACCCCGTCCACCGTGACGTGCGACACCAGGTCGAGGTTGAATCCCCCGGCCGAAACCTCCGTACCGATATAGGCACGGACGCTGCCGCTTTCGTCGGTCATCGGCGACAGGGTCGTCGAATTGATCGAAGGCGTATGCTGCGCATCGACCTCACTCTGCTCGGGGCCGCAGGCGGTCAGCGCCGCCAGCGATCCCGCCAGAAGAAGGGTCAGATATTTCGTGATTCGTTTCATCGTCGAATGGGTTTTAGGTTATTGTTGGTTTGCCAGTTTCGAGTAGTCGTAATCGTACTTCTGCCAGTAGCAGTTGAAGGTCACGTCACTCGACGAGGGGGCATTCGTGTTGTTGTAGGTCTTGAAGTTGACCGTGCGGATGTGGAGGAAGCCGATCCTGCGGATGTTGGCGGCCACATTCTCGGCCGAACCGTCGTAACCGTAGTAGAGCACCATCAGCACGGCGTCGACATCCACCGCCGCGGCATCCGTGCCGGCCGTGTACTTGCCGGCGGCCCAGACGTCGCTGTTGAGCGTACCCTTGGCCGAGCTGATGCCGATGCCGCCCACGGTCTTGGCCTCGACGTCGATCGGGAAGCTCTCCTCGTCGATGTGCTCCAGCGTCTGGTTCTTCACCTGGTCGATCAGCGCCTTCTCGGCGGCATTCGAAGAATCCAGGTAGCGGAACGTCAGCACCGGAGTGCCGTAGCAGTCGCCCTTCACGCCCGTAACGCGGTATTCGTCGGCCGAATTGTTCTCGAAGTAGAAGTTGCGCAGCTGACCCTTCGAGTTGGCCGGCGAGTTGACCTGCAGCTGTCCGGCGCTCATGCCCGAGAAGAAGAAGTAGGGGTTGACCGAATTGTACTGCTCCTCGGTGATCACCGCCTTGTTGGGCGTATTGCCTGCCGAGCAGGTCGCAACCTGATACTGGTACGAGATCGGGTCGATGACCGTCCGCCAGTCGGAGTTGGCATAGACGCGGCCCGTCTGGGGCGAGAAGAACGACGACATCGACTCCACGTCGCGGCCCTGGGCCCAGACGCGCATGTTCTCCCAGAACATCAGGTAGGGAACGTAGACCACGAAGGCTTCGCTGAGCGTAATCGTTTCGTTGCCGTCGAAGTATTCGGCCACAACGGTCGTCTCGGTGTCGCCGTCCTGGAAATCACCGGCCGGAACCGTGAAGGTCAGCGACGTGGGCTGTTTCGATATCAGGGCCTCGAACTCGCCGACCAGAATGCGGTCGACCTTGTCGAGGTTCTCGCCCGTCAGCGTCACGGACTTGCCGACGGCCGTACGCTCGAGCGTCACCGGCTGGTCGAAGACCGGAACCACGCGCACCACCTCGATCGAGGGGGCCTCGTCGAGCGGCGTGGTCACCGACGAGGTGCCGTCGAAGTAACGCAGCGTGATGCGTACGTTGCCGTTCTCGACATAGGGAACGCGGGCCACGATCTCCGTGGTGCTCTGCTCCTGGATATCGCCCTCGTGGCCGTTCTCCTGCCCCTCGGCCGTGAAGATCACCGCCTCGACGGCCGAGAGATCCGTACCCGTCAGGAGCAGCTGCTCGCCCATGACCACCGACTTCTGCAGCAGGGCCGGCTTCAACGACGGAACGGCATACGAATAGGTGAATTCGCTCTCCGATTCACCCTTGCCCTGAGTATTCTCGAGGATGATCCGCCCGTCGCGGCCGTTGGCTCCGGCCACGATCGACAGACGCGTATCCGATACCTTCTCCTTGATGACCATCTCCTGGTCACCGATGTAGGCCTTTGTCACACCGCTCAGGTGCTGACCCGTGATGATGATCTCCGTACCCACGGGGGCCGAAGCCGGCGAGAAACTCTCGATCAGCGGCGCATAGAGCGTCACATCGTCCACGTAGGTCTTGTCGCAACCCGTCGCCAGCAGCATCCCGACGGCCGTTGCAAAAGCACATATTCGATTCAAGATTCGTTTCATAGGTTTTTGCTGTTATCGGTTAGTATCCGGGATTCTGAGCCACTTCGGGGTTGATGTTGATCACCGAGATGGGGATCGGAAGCAGCACCTGCCACTCCGAAATCGGGCTGACCGTATAGTCGTACTCCGAGTAGAAGAGCTCCGAGGCGAAGAAGTTGTTGACCGTCGTGACGGCCGTGCCCCAGCGCATCAGGTCGAACCAGCGCTGGTTCTCGCAGGCCAGCTCCAAGCGGCGCTCCTTGCGCACGGCCTCACGGAAGAGGTACTTCGACGAGAGGTCTGTCGTCGTATAGGTGGCCACGCCGGCGCGCTCGCGGATCATGTTCAGATAACGCATTGCCTCGTCCGTCGGACCCGACGTCTCGTTGATCCACTCGGCCAGCAGCAGCGCCACGTCGCCCACGCGCAGAATCGGCCAGTCCTTCTCACCGTCATACTCCGTGGTGATCGGCGAGAGGAACTTGTCACACCAGCGGGCCTCGACCGTCAGACCGGTCGTGGCGTTGTAGTAGCTCTCCTTCAGAGTTACCGCCTTGCGCTTGTCGGGATTCTCGGCCGTACCGTTGTTGTTGAAGGCCGACAACAGATCGTCCGACGGATAGTTGTAGTGCTTGGGCGAACCCATGATCACGTTGTTGCCGTTGTTCATCGGGCCGAAGAGCGTGCCGAACGGGCTGCCCAGGCCGACGTTGCCCGAGAGGTAACGCACGGCGAAGATGATCTCCTTGTTCATCTCGTTGTCCGTAGCGAAGATCCGGTCGTAGGGGACCAGATCGGCGCCGCTCTGCGGATTTCCGGCCGAAGCCAGCACCGAGCGCAGCAGATCGCCCGCCTTCATGTACTGCTCCGAGCCCACCTCGTAGCGCGTCATGTAGACCTTGGCCAGCAGCCCCTTGGCGGCGGGCATCGTGGCACGACCCTCATCGCCCGAAGCCGACGTTTCGGGGAGCATGTTGCCATCGATAATGGCATTCAGGTCACCCTCGATCAGCGCGTAGATGTCCTCCACGGGCGAACGCTGCATGTAGCGGGCCTCGTCGGCACCGGTCTTCTTCGTCACGAGGAACACCGGGCCCCACAGCCGCACCAGATTGAAATAGAGGTGTGCACGCAGGAACTTGGCCTCGCCCTCGTACTGGGCGCGCTGCGTGGGATCCTCCACCACGTCGAGGTACGAAATGACCTTGTTGGCGCGGTCGATGGCCGCATAGGCGGCATTCCAGTAGTTCTCGACCCAGGTGTGGGCCGTGGTGATAGTCCCCTGGTCGAGCTGCTCGATGAGCTTGGTATCCTGCGACGAGGAGCCGCTCACACGCATACGCGTGTTGTCCGAACGCAGCTCCGTGAGCGCCCACTCGTAATACATGACGTTGTGCAGGCCGTTGTAGGTGCCGATCACCAGGTCGTTGACCGCCGAGGCATCCTTCACGTACTCGTCGGCAGCAATTTCGGAATAGGGGTACTGATCCAGGTTGCAGGCGCCCAGAGCGAGCGTCAGGATCATCGAACCGATATATTTGAGCGTAGTTTTCATCTTCGTTCCGGGTGTTAGAAGTTAAGGTCGATGCCGAACGTGAAAGTCGACGTCAGCGGGAAGCCTCCTCGCTGGTAGCCGTCGATCAGCGGGCTGGCGTAGTTGCCCGAGGTCATGCGCGACTCGGGGTTGATGCCCTTGTAGTCGTCGCTCCACAGATAGAAGAGGTTCGAACCCGTCACGTAGAAGCGCAGGCCGTTCAAACCCAGCTTGCGGGCCGACTTCTTCGGCAGCGTATAGCCGACCGTCAGGTCGCGCAGACAGAGGTACGAGGCATCCTGCAGACCGAGGTCCGTGAGCATGATGTCGTAACCGTTCTTGGCGTAGGGGGTCTTGCCGTCGCCGCGGTGCGTATCGCTCACCCAGCGGTTCTCCATGTAGGCGCGGTTGTACTTGTGCGACTCGTTGTAGAAGATGTCGCCGTTGAAGACCGTCACGCCCTGCACGCCCTGCAGCAGGAACGACACGTCGAAATTGCCGATGCGGAAGTTGTTGGTCATGCCCCACGTGAAATCGGGATAGGGATCACCCAGCACCACGCGGTCATTGTCGTTCAGTTCGCCGTTTCCGTCGGCATCCCACAGCCGCAGACCGCCCGGCACGTCACCCGCAAAGTGCGGATTGGCCTCGATCTCCTCCTGCGAGTTCCATACGCCGATGCTCTTGAAGCCGTAGTACTGGATCAGCGGGTCGCCGACACGGGCGATGTAGCTTTCGGAGCGTTCGCCCTGGGTGATGACCTGCGCCTCGCCGCCGATCTCGAGCAGCTTGTTGCGCGTGAGCGAGAAGTTGACGGTCGTCGACCACTCGAAGTTCTTGTGGTTGATCTGACGCGTGTCGAGCTGGATCTCGACGCCGGCGTTGCGCACCTTGCCGATGTTGTTCCAGTAGTATTGGAAGCCGGTGAACGACTGCGTGGGCTGTTCGAAGAGCAGTGCACGGGTCACCGAATAGTAACCGTCGAAGGTCAGGGCGATCTTGTTGTCGACGAAGCCCGCATCCAGACCGAAGTTCCACTCGTCGGTCTGCTCCCACGTAATGTTCGAGTTGGCCAGCGTCGAGGAGGTGTTGGCCGAACCGGGGGTCAACGAGCCGTTGCCCGCACCGGTGGGATAGTTGGCCGAATTGAGCACCTCGAGGGCTGCCACATAGTCGATGTTGTTGTTACCCGTCACACCGTACGAGGCACGCAGCTTGAGGTTCGAGAAGACGCGCTGCTCCTTCATGAACTGCTCCTCGGAGATGCGCCAGCCCACCGATACCGAGGGGAACCAGGCGTTGCGGTTGCCCGACGAGAAGAGCGACGAGCGGTCGAGTCGCAGCGAGGCCGACAGCAGATAACGGCCGTCGTAGCTGTACGAAATACGTCCCAGATAGGATTCGAGCACCTCGTTCGGGTAACGGAAGGTTCCCGTACCGCTGCCATTGCCGTTGTTCTCGGAGGCCAGTTCGAAGATCGTGGCGGCGTTGAGCGTCTGGATGTTGTCCGTCGGGAAGCCCGTACCGCTCAGGGCCACGTTCTGCACGCGGGTCGACTCGGCCGTATAACCGGCCAGAATATCCAGGTCGTGACGGCCGAAGGTGCGGTTGTAATTGAGCGTGTTCTCCGTAAGCATGTCGACATAGAGCGAGCTGGTGAAGGTGGCCTCACTGGCCGTACCATCCTTCGTGGCATTCTTGTTGGCATAGCTGTACGAGGGGCGGTAGCGCACGTTCACGCCGTTCGAGGTCTTGAACTGAAGGCCCTTGCAGATATCCACCGTCAGATAGACGTTGGCCATGCCCTGGAAGTTCTCGTTCCAGCGCGTGGTGTTGGCCATCACGCTGCGGGGGTTGTTGTTGGCCGAGTTGAAGGGCGACACGGCCGTCGTATTGTAGGTCGGGTTGCCATACTCGTCCGGATCGCCGATCGGCGCATAGAGATTGTTGAAGTGGCTGCCGCGGGCAAATCCCGTATAACCGGTCAGGGCCGTGGTCCAGGCGTTGTGGTAGACGGGCAGGAACGACGGCGTACGGTAGAAGTCGATGAAGTTGTTGCGCGGGCGCGAGGCCTTCTGGTAGTTGGCCGAGACGTTCACGCCGAAGGTGACGGCCTTCGACAGGTTGGCATCCACCTTCGTACGGAAGGTCACCTTCTGCACCTCGTTCTGCAACATGATACCCTGATCGCGGGTCCAGGCAGCCGACGAATAGTAGCGGATGTCGCGTTTGCCGCCCTGGACGGAGAACTGGGCATTGGTAACGCTGGCCACATCGCGCAGACCCTCGCGCTGCCAGTCGGTCGAACCGATATTCTGCTCGATCCAGGCAGCCACCTTGTCCTGCGTCTTGACGGCCGGACCTCCCCACGCGGCCTCCCTCTCCTGCCACTGGAGATACTCCGTGGCGGTCAGCAGGTCGTGGAGCCGGTAGGCCCACTTGACGCCCTGATAGAGTTTGACCGAATAGCGGGGCTTCTCGGACGAGCCGCTCTTGGTGGTGATCATGATCACACCGTTGGCGGCACGCGAACCGTAGATGGCGGCCGAGGCGGCATCCTTCAGTATTTCAATGGACTGGATATCCGAGGGGTTGAGCGTCTGCAGACCGTCGGGAACGGGATAGCCGTCGATGATCACCAGCGGCGAACTGTCGGCCGAGATCGAACCCGTACCGCGCACGCGGATCGAAGGCATGACACCCACCTCGGAGGTGGTATTGTTGATCGTCAGACCGGGGATCTGACCCTGAAGCGCCGTCGTAACGTCCGAAACGGGGCGGTCGGCCAGCACGCTGCCTTCGATCTTGGCGATCGAACCCGTCAGGTGGGACTTCTTCTGCACACCGTAGCCCACGACAACGATCGCATCGAGGGCTTCAGTCTCGGGCTCCATCTTCACATTGATCGTGGTCTGTTTGCCGACCTTGATCTCCACCGTCTTATAACCGACATACGAGAATTCGAGCAACGTCTCCTCTCCGGGAACGGAGAGCGAATAGGAACCGTCAATACCGGTTGCGGTTCCGGTTGCCGGGGGGGGGTCCTTGACCACCACCGAGACACCGATCAGAGGGCCGTTCTCATCACTGACCACACCGCGGACCGTGATTTTCTGCGCATGGACAGTTGCCGAGCTGACCAGCAGAGCCAGCAGCATCAGCGACTTCAGCAAGTAATTTTTAGCCATAATGCAGCTTTAAGTATAGGTTAGTTTATTGATTATATGGCACTTACAGAGGCCCGAAATCACCCGTTTGGTCAACCAAACTGGATCACCAAACTGGTATACCAATTTCGAACCACGCACAAAGATATAGAAAAAAAGGTTAACAGACCAAGATTAAAACGAAAATTTTTGCCCTCCGGAGCCATTTTTTTCTGAAGCATAAAAAAACGGGGAATCAACACACCTGAAATCCGATTATCGGAAAGGTTGGAAGAAATCTTCCAATATTGTCCGATGAGGGAACAGGTCGCTCCATCGCCCCGTTGACGCGGGAAATTCCTGCGAAGCGCAAGCCCCTGAGACACGGACAAAAGACCGGGCTCCGGACAAATGCCGACAGCCGTTTTACACATTTAAATAAAAAAGTTGACACTTCAGGTTATTTTTCATAAAACGGCACACCTATTTAATAAATCGACGCGGAATATTGTCATTCTGCTGAAAATTTGTAACTTTGTAAAAACCGAAAACCAACCAACCGCGAACTATGCCAAAACGAGAACTCTTACTGGGAGACGAAGCCCTCGCACTGGGGGCCCTCCATGCGGGACTGTCGGGCGTCTTCGCCTATCCGGGCACGCCGTCGACCGAAATCACGGAGTATATCCAGAGCCACCCGCTGGCCGCCGAACGCAACGTCCACCGCACGTGGTCATCCAACGAAAAGACGGCCATGGAGGAGGCCCTCGGCATGTCGTTCGTCGGCAAACGGGCCATGGTCTGCATGAAACACGTCGGGCTGAACGTCGCCGCCGACGCCTTCGTCAACTCGGGCATGACCGGCGCCCACGGCGGTCTGGTTGTCGTGGTGGCCGACGACCCCTCGATGCACTCCTCGCAGAACGAACAGGACTCGCGCTTCTACGGGCAGTTCGCCCTCATCCCCACGTTCGAACCCTCGACCCAGCAGGAGGCCTACGACATGATCCGCACGGCCTTCGACCTCTCGGAAAAGTACCAGATTCCGGTACTGATGCGCATGACCACCCGCATGGCCCACTCGCGGGCCGTCGTCGAGGTGGGAGAGCCGCAGCCCGAAAATGCATTGAGTTATCCCGAAAAGGCGCGCCAGTGGGTGCTCATGCCCGGCAACTCGCGCGTGCGCTGCAAGGAGCTCATCGCCGACAACGAACGTCTGGAGCAGGAGGCCGCAGCGAGCCGCTTCAACCGCTACACGGAGGGCACGGACAAGCGGATGGGCATCATCGCCAGCGGCATCGCCTACAACTACCTGATGGAGAACTACCCCGACGGATGTCCCTATCCCGTGCTGAAGATTTCGCAGTATCCGCTGCCGAAGGCGCTCGTGCGGCGGCTGGCCGAGGAGTGCGGCGAACTGCTCGTCATCGAGGAGGGACAGCCCTTCATCGAGCAGGCCGTGCGGGGCGTACTGCCCGCACCGCTGAAGATCTGCGGCCGGCTGACGGGCGAACTTCCGCGTACGGGCGAGCTGACCCCCGACAGCGTGCGGGCCGCCCTGGGGCTGGCTCCGCATCGGGCACACGCCGCCAGTGAGATCGTCGTGCCGCGTCCGCCCGCCCTGTGCCAGGGATGCGGACACCGCGACATGTACACCGCCCTGACCGAAGTGGTGCGCGAATTCCCCAACGGAAAGGTATTCAGCGATATCGGCTGCTACACGCTGGGCTGGCTTGCCCCGTTCCACGCCATCGACACGTGCGTCGACATGGGCGCCTCGATCACGATGGCCATGGGCGCCGCCTACGCAGGACAACACCCCTCGGTGGCTGTCATCGGCGACTCGACCTTCACCCACTCGGGCATGACGGGGCTGCTGGACGCCGTCAACGAAGGGGCGAACATCACCGTTGTGATCTCCGACAACCTGACCACCGGCATGACCGGCGGACAGGATTCGGCCGGCACGGGACGCCTCGAACAGATCTGCGCCGGCATCGGCGTCGACCCGGCCCACATCCGCGTGGTGGTGCCCCTGCCCAAAAACCGCGAGGAGATGAAACGCGTCATCCGCGAGGAGATCGCCTACCGGGGCGTCTCGGTGATCATCCCGCGCCGCGAGTGCATCCAGACGGCCAAACGCCATGCCGCCGCCAAGTACAGGAAATAAACCAAACCGCACAGAGATGAAAAAAGATATCATACTTTCGGGCGTCGGAGGACAGGGAATCCTCTCGATCGCCACGGTGATCGGCCGGGCCGCCCTCTCCGAGGGGCTGCAGCTCAAGCAGGCCGAAGTTCACGGCATGAGCCAGCGCGGCGGCGACGTGCAGTCGCACCTGCGGATCTCCTCGTCGGAGATCCGTTCGGACCTCATCCCGCGCGGCGGGGCCGACCTGATCGTCTCACTCGAACCGATGGAGTCGCTGCGCTACCTGGAGTGGCTCTCGGCCGACGGATGGGTGGTAACGAACACCGTTCCGGTCGTGAACATTCCGAACTACCCCGACCAGACAGCCCTCGAGGCGGAGCTTGCCTCGCTGCCGCACGTCGTACGGCTCGACGCCGACGCCCTGGCCCGCGAAGCCTCGTCGCCGCGTTCGGCCAACATGGCGCTGCTGGGCGCCGCCGCCCCGCTGCTGGACATCGAGCCCGCGAAACTCGAAGAGGGCATCCGCGCCATCTTCGCCCGCAAGGGCGAGGCGGTGGTCGAGGCCAACCTCGCGGCTTTCCGTGCGGGGTATGAAACCGCCAAAAAACAGACCGCACGATGAACGCACCCTACGACCGCTCGTATCTCGAATCGGCGCTGAAGCAGATGGACATCGCCGACATCGCCCGGGCGACGATCCGCCAGTCGGGCGACATCGCCCGCATCATGGAACGCGCGACGGGCGAGGAGTTCATCCATCTGGAGATGGGTGTTCCGGGGCTTCCGCCCGAGCAGGTGGGCATCGAGGCCGAACGCCGGGCGCTGGCCGAAGGGGTCGCCTCGCAATACCCGAACATGTACGGACTGCCGGAGCTGAAGGAGCAGGCCGCACGCTTCATCAAGGCCTACCTCGACGTGGAGATCTCGCCGCGGGGCTGCATCCCGACGGTCGGCTCGATGCAGGGGAGCTTCACCACCTTCCTGATGTGCTCGCAGCTGGACCCCGCACGGCGCAGAATCCTCTTCATCGACCCGGGCTTCCCCGTCCAGCGGAGTCAGGTGCACATCCTCGGCATCCCCAGCGACTCGTTCGACATCTACGACTACCGCGGCGAAAAGCTCGGTCCGAAGCTGGAGAGCTACCTCGCGCAGGGCGACGTGGCGGCCATCGTCTACTCGAATCCGAACAACCCCTCGTGGGTCTGCCTCACGGAGGAGGAGCTGCGCACGATCGGCGAACTGGCCACACGCTACGATACGATCGTCATCGAGGACCTGGCCTACCTCTGCATGGACTTCCGCAAACCGCTCGGGCGCCCCTTCGAGACACCCTATCAGGCGACGGTGGCCCGCTATACGAAGAACTGGATCGTCCTGATCTCCGGATCGAAGATCTTCAGCTACGCCGGACAGCGCATCGCCGTGGCGGCGATCTCCGACACGTTGTTCCAGCGCGAATACGAGGCGCTGCGACAGCGCTACGGCATTGCCCGGCTGGGCGACGCTTACGTGCTGACGTTCCTCTACGCCGCCTCCTCGGGCACGAGCCACTCGGCGCAGTATGCCCTGGCGGCGATGTTCCGCGCGGCGGCCGACGGCCGGCTGGATTTCGTCGGCGAAACGGCCGAATATGCCCACCGGGCCCGGCTGACCAAGGAGATCTTCCTGCGCCACGGCTTCCGCATTGTCTATGACAAGGACCGCGAGGAGCGGGTCGGCGACGGATTCTTCTACACGATCGGCTACGGCACGATGACGAGTGCCGAGCTGCTGAGCGAACTGTTGCTGTGCGGCGTCTGCGCCATCTCGCTCTCGTCGACCGGCAGCCGTCAGCACGGCATCCGCGTCTGCGTCTCGCAGATGAACCGCCCCGAACAGTTCGAGCTGCTCGACCGGCGGCTCCAGGCCTTTGCCGAAAACCACCCGCTGTAAGCGAAAATTCAACCTGCCATGCAATACACGACAGCCGCGGAGGCGGTAAAACTCATCCAATCGGGCCAAAGCGTCTACATCCAGGGGAGCACGTCGATCCCCGAGGTGCTGGTGGCCGCCATGGCCGACCGCGGAGCGGAGCTGCGCGGCGTGAAGCTCTACTCGGCCTTTGCCGTCGGGGCCCACGAGGCCCCCTACTGCCGTCCCGAATACCGCGAATCGTTTCTCGTGAACAGCCTCTTCGTGGCCAACAACATCCGCCGCTGGCTGGCCGACGGCTACGGGCAGTCGATCCCAGCCTTTCTGGGCGAAATCCCGGGGCTGTTCCGCGACGGCACCCTGCCGCTCGACGTGGCGCTGATCAACGTCTCGCCCCCGGATGCCGAGGGTTACTGCTCGTTCGGTATCTCGGCCGACCTGGCCGTTTCGGCCGTGGAGTGCGCCCGCACGGTGATCGCCCAGGTCAACCGGGCCATGCCCTTCTCCTACGGCGACGCCGTGATCCACTCGTCGCGCTTCGCCGCGGCCGTGGAGGTCGACTCCCCGCTGGTGGAGGTTCCGACGGCCGTACCGACAGAGACCGAACTGCGCATCGGACGCGCCATCGCCGAGTTGATCCCCGACGGCGCCACGCTGCAGATCGGCGTCGGCGGCATCCCGAATGCCGTGCTCGGCGCGCTGAAGGACCACAAGCACCTCGGTCTGCACACCGAAGCGATGACCGACGGCGTGCTGCCGCTGTTGGAGAGCGGCGTGATCGACAACTCGCAGAAGGTCGTCCTGCCCGGCATAACGGTGGCCTCGCTAGCCCTGGGCTCACGCCGGCTGTACGACTACATGGATTACCGCAAGGATCTGGTGATGAAGGACGTGGCGTGGACCAACGATCCGTTCCGCATCCGTCAGAACCCGAAGGTCATGGCCATCAATTCGGCCGTGGAGGTCGATCTGACGGGACAGGTCTGCGCCGACTCGGTCGGCGAGCGCATCATCTCAGGGGTCGGCGGACAGCACGACTTCATGTACGGCGGCGCCCTCTCGGAAGGGGGCAAGACCTTCATCGCCATGCCCTCGATGACGCCCAAGGGCGAGTCGAAGATCAAGGCGCTGCTGACGCCCGGCGCCGGCGTGGTCACCACGCGCCACATGATCCAGCACGTCGTCACGGAGTACGGCGTGGCCCATCTGCGCGGCAAGAACCTCGCCGAACGGGCCCGGGCGCTAATCGCAATCGCCCATCCGTCGGTGCGCGAGGAGCTGGAGCGTGCCGCCGTCAAGCGCTACGGATACTCGTTCCTGCGCATCCGGTAGGCTCCCCGTCCCACCCAGCCACAGAGCCCGGCCTTCTCGCGAAAGCCGGGCTTTTTGCAGGTCAGAATACAGACCCTTCGGTCAAAACGCGCCTCCCGGGCTGCACTTTTTCCGGCCGAAAAGGCGGCAAAAAGAAAAATTTGACCTACTTTTGCACCGTTTTCAAACCGCATAATCCGCTCAAAACCCGCACAAGATGGAATGGCTCAAGGATCTGCTCTTCGAACCCACGGCCCTGCAGGCCGTGGTGGTCATCTCGCTGATCTCCGCACTCGGAATCGGACTGGGCAAGATCCGCATCATGGGAATCTCGCTCGGCACGGCCTTCATCTTCTTTGTGGGCATTCTGGCCGGCCACCTCGGGCTGAAGCTCGATCCGGCGATGCTGACCTATGCCGAGAGCTTCGGCCTGATCATCTTCGTCTATGCACTGGGGCTGCAGGTGGGCCCGGGCTTTTTCAGCTCGATGCGTTCGGAGGGGACGCGGCTCCTCTCGCCGGCCATCGCCCTGATCCTCGTCGGGACGCTCCTGGCTGCCGGTCTGAGCTACGCCTTCGGCATCCGCATGTCCGACATGTCAGGCATCCTGTGCGGCGCGACGACCAACACCCCGGCACTGGGTGCCGCCCAGCAGGTGCTCAAGCAGCTGGGCATGGACGACAGCGGCGCCGCGCTGAGCTGTGCCGTGACCTATCCGCTGGGCGTCGTCGGTGTGATTCTGGCCATCGCCTTCCTGCGCAAACTGTTCGTCCGGCCGTCGGACCTGCCCGGCCCCGACGCCGAACACCGCAAGAACGTCTTCATCGCCAGCTACCACATCACCAATCCGGCCCTCTTCGGCAAGAGCGTCCATGACATCGCCCTGCAGAGCCACCACCACTTCGTCATCTCACGCGTATGGCGCAACGGACAGGTCTCGATCCCCACGTCGGACAAGACCCTGCAGCAGGATGACGTCATCCTCGTCATCACCACCCCGGCCGATGCCGAGGCGCTGCGGATGATCTTCGGCGAGCAGGAGAAGAAGGACTGGAACAAGGAGAACATCGACTGGAACGCCGTCGACAGTCAGCTCATCTCGCAGCGCATCCTGGTCACCCGGCCCGAAATCAACGGCAAGAAGCTCTCGCAGCTGCGTCTGCGCAACAACTACGGCATCAACATCAGCCGCGTCTACCGTTCGGGCGTACAGCTGCTCGCCACTCCCGACCTGCGGCTGCAGATGGGCGACCGGCTGACGGTCGTGGGCGAAGCCCAGGCGATCCGCAACGTCGAGAAGATTCTCGGCAACGCCGTCAAGAGTCTCAACGAACCCAACCTCATCTCGGTATTCGTCGGTCTGATCCTCGGACTGACGCTGGGCAGCATTCCGGTCTCGATCCCCGGCATCTCGATCCCCGTCAAGCTGGGACTGGCCGGCGGCCCGATCATCGTCGGCATTCTGATCGGCACGTTCGGACCCCGCCTGCACATGATCACCTACACGACGCAGAGTGCCAACCTCATGCTGCGCGCCCTGGGGCTCTCGATGTATCTGGCCTGTCTGGGTCTCGACGCCGGGGCGCACTTCTTCGAGACGGTCATGCGTCCCGAAGGGGCGCTGTGGCTCGGCGTGGGATTTCTGCTGACCTTCGTGCCGGTGGTGCTGGTCGGGCTCTTCGCCCTGCGGGTGATGAAGGTCGACTTCGGATCGGTCGCAGGGCTGCTCTGCGGCAGCATGGCCAACCCCATGGCGCTGAACTATGCCAATGACACCATCGAAGGCGACAACCCGTCGGTCTCCTACGCCACGGTCTACCCCGTCTGCATGTTCCTGCGCGTGATCATCATTCAGGTCCTGCTGATGATGACCCTTTAGAGGGCGAATCCTCCGCATCCGGACGGTCGGAATCATTCGCCACGGGGGCATCCGCGCCCGGATCCCCGGCAGCATCATCCCCCTGCAGATAATCGCCCAACGCCGCAACGTCCGACCCCGCCGGACTCTGGAAGACCCGCAGCCCGAATTCGGGAATCACCGCCAGCACATGGTCGAAGACATCCGACTGAATACCCTCGTATTCGGTCCAGACCACCGTATCGGTAAAGAAGTAAAGCTGAATCGGAATACCCGTCTCGGTCGGCTGCAGCTGACGGACCATCAGCGTCATCGACTTGTTGACCGGAACCTCCGCCTCGAGATAACGCACCAGATAGGCGCGGAAAACACCCAGATTGGTCTGGTGCAGGCCGTTGATCTTCCGCTCGCCGGGGGCGATGCCGTGGGCGGCGTTGTAGGCCTCGACGCGCTGTTCGGTAAGGTCGATGTAGTCGCGCAGCAGGTCGATCCGCCGGAAACGGGCCAGCATCTCCGGCGTGCAGAAATGGACGCTGGTCATGTCGATCGACACCGAACGCATGACGCGCCGCCCGCCCGAAAGCTGCATGGCATGCCAGTTCGTGAAGGAGTCAGTCGTCAGCAGGTAGGGAGGCAGCATGGCCAGCGTGTTGTCCCAGTTGCGGATCTTGACCGTCGTGAGCGAGACCTCCTCGACCGTGCCGTCGGCACCGTACTTCGGCACCGAGATCCAGTCGCCGACCTGCAGCATGTTGTTGGCCGAGAGCTGGATCCCCGAGACGAAGCCCATGATGCTGTCGCGGAAGACCAGCATCAGCACCGCCGCCGAAGCGCCGAGCCCCGTCAGCAGCTTTACGGGCGACTTGTCGATCAGGATGGCGACGATCAGGATGACGGCCACGATCGTAAAGAAGCCCTGGGCCGTCTGCCGCAATCCCTTGATGGGTTTGTTCTGCCAGTCGGGGCGCAACGAGACGATGTGGAAGGCCGCACACAACAGCGCATTGATCAACCGCAGGAAGGTGAAGACGATGAAGACCTGCATCATGCGCAGTACGACGATCCGCCCGACGGACTGCTCGTCGAAGATCACCGGCAGCACGGCCGTCAACAGCACGGCGATCACCACATGACACGAACGGTTGAGCACCGGGACGCTGAACAGACGGTCGTCCCACTTCACACGCGTACGCTCGACCAGCCGCCGGATTCCCCGCACGACAATCAGTTGCAGAAAGAGGTCAATGAGCAGAGCCGCCAGTACGACCAAAGCGAAGGCCACCCAGCGATCCATCGCATCGCTGGAGGACGACGTCACGCCCAACCACTCGAGCAGGGCGTGCGTCCAACGTTTCAGAAGAGCTTGCATGCCCCGGTACGACGCAATTACCGCGCCGAAACGGGAGCTATTTCAGGATTCGATGAACCTCGCCCTCGAAATTGGGCGTAAAGATCCCGCGGCCCAGGTTGTCGAGGATCTCCCGGGGCGACCAGAAACGTCCGCCATCGAGCTCCGCACTCGGGTGCACCTCGCCGTCGTAGACCGTGCGGAAGACGTGGACCAGTTCGCGTTCGCGCTCCGAACGGAATTCGTAGACCGCAACCTGCTCGGGTTGGAAATCGGTGATTCCCAGCTCCTCGCGCACCTCGCGCCGCAGCGCCTCGTCGATCGTCTCGCCGCAGTCGACATGGCCGCCGACGGCCGTATCCCAGCGTCCGGGCTGGATGTCCTTCCACAGCGGACGCCGCTGCAGGTAGAGCTCCCCGCGCGAATTGAACACATGGAGGTGCACCACCGGGTGCAACAACATCGAACCGCCGTGACACTCGCCGCGGGTGGCGCTTCCGACAACCCGTCCCGAGGCTTCGACCACCGGGAAGAGCTCCTTCTGATTATCGTGTGGCATGACGAGGGAATTTATGGATATAAACCGCAATGACGACCATGCCCAGCAGCGTGAAGAGGGCGCCGGGCAGTGTCGTATATTCGTACCCCAGACCGCGTTCGATCGGCAGTCCGCCGATGTAGGCTCCGAGGGCGTTTCCGAGGTTGAAGGCCACCTGCACAAGGGCGGCACCGAGCATTTCTCCGCCGCGCGAATTCTCGAGGATCAGCAGCTGCTGCGGCGACGAGACACAGAAGAGGCATCCCGTCGTGACGCACATCAGCGCCACGGCCAGAATCGGCATGCGGGCCCCGAAGAAAATCCCCACCAGGGCCAACGTCGCCACGGCCAGCGTGCAGCGCACGACCCGTTCGGGCGAGAAGCGGTCGGCATAGTGGCCGCCGATCAGATTGCCGGCAAACATGCCGAAGCCCGCAAGCATGATCAGCAGCGTCAACCGATCGGGCAGGAATCCTGCCGTATGGATCAGCAGCGGGCTGACGTAGCTGTACCAGCAGAAGATACCGCCGTTGCCCAGCATCACCGAGGCGAGCACCAGCCACGGTCCGGCATGCTTCAGAAAGAGGAACTGCCCCTTGAGGCCCGTATCGGGAAGCGGCGGGAGCGCCGGCACCCAGAGCCGGACGAGCAGCGTGGCCACGGCGCCCCAGACGGCCACGATGGCAAAGGTGGCCCGCCAGGTGACCGCCCCGCTGATGAAGGTTCCGAGCGGCACGCCGAACAAGTTGGCGATGGTCATGCCGACGACCATGATCGAGACGGCCTCGGCCCGGCGGCCCTCGTCGGCCACCCGTTCGGCCACGATCGACCCCACGCCGAAGAAGGCACCGTGGGGAAGTCCCGAGACGAAGCGCATCAGCAGCAGCGTCCAGTAGTTCGGGGCCAGCGCCGCACAGGTATTGCCCACAATAATCAGCGTTGTCAGCGCCAGCAGGATCTGTTTCAGGGGGCGTTTGCGGGCCACGAGCACCATGAGCGGCGCACCGAAGCAGACCCCAAGCGCATAGGCCGAGATCAGATGTCCGGCCATAGGGATCGAAACACCGAGGCTGCGGGCGATATCGGGCAGGATGCCCATCATCACGAATTCCGACATTCCGAGCGCCAGCGTACCAAAGGCCAGAGCGATAAGACTCTTTTTCATCGAACGGATTCTCTCACTAACCGGCCGCAAAAGTAACGAAAAAAGGAAGAAAGCGTTCTTCGCCCTCTTCCTTTTTTTCAAATTTTTCACAAACTCGGCGAGCCTGTTCGAATCCGCCCCGGTCGGAATCGTACTGCGCCCCGACTCCCGGTTTGCAGTTCACGGTCCCCGGCATCGGCTCCCGGTCAGAGCTCGGGACCCGATTCACGTGGCTGACCCACCTCGTAGCCCAGCGCGTGCATCCACTCCACGGTGGCCGGATCGACCAGATCGTTGCGGTCCGACCAACGGCCCTGTTCGATATAGAGTTTCTTGCGCTGTTCGAGCACCTGCTGCAACGGGAAGGAGGGATGCGGCAACCGCGACTTCACGCTGCGCTGCGAGGGCCGGATCCTACGGTCGAAGACATCCGTCTGCGACGGACGCCGCGCGCCCTCCCACTTGAAGCCCTTCAAATAGAGGTCCTGATCGGCCGGGATCTTCTCCATCGGGTAGATGTTCCACACGGGATCCTTGCGGTAGACGATCGTCACGATCTGCTTGTCCTCGATGAAGAACGAGCAGTCGCCGCTTTCGATGACCCCCATGCCCGTGATCTGGGGAGGTTCGCCGTCCTGCATGTAGTAGATCGTCTGGGCATTGCCGTTCACGTCGTCGCGGTAGATCTCGTTGTCGCGGAACCAGGCCGTCATCTCCTTGCCGGCCACCTGGTTATAATGGGTCGTATCGAGCTGCGAGACCATCATCGGGCTGCCGACGAACTCCGCATGGGTGATCTGCTGGTTGGCCGTGTAGATGTCCATCACGTCCGAAGTGATCTGGTTGGACTGGTTCCAAAGCACGGGATTGATATAGAGGTGAATCGTCGAGTCGGTGCTGATGGCCGTCATCGAGTCGCACACGGCCTGGAAATCCGACCGGAAGACCCGCACGTTGCGGAAGCCCTTCATCAGACGGTAGATCGAGTCAGCCGGTGCGGCCAGCGAGTCGATCGAATCGGCAGGAATCACCATCGCCGCCGAGTCCGTTGCGGCCAACGAATCCACCAGACGCATCATCAGCGAATCCTGTTCGCGGATATTGCGGTCGATCTGCTCCTGCAACTCCTGCAGCGCAGCCAGATCCCCCGGATCTATCGGTTTGAGTTTGCCCTTGCGGGCCGCCCGCGCCTGCCGGGCCTTGAGTTTCGATTCGGCCTTCAGCCGCTGTGCCTTCAGCCGCGCCTCTTCGCGCTCCTTCTGGGCCAGCAGTTTGGCCGTGGCCTTCTCCTGCCGTTCGGCTGCGATCTTGGCCAGCAGCTCCTTCTTGGCCGCCGCCTTTTTGGCCTTCTCCTCGGCCCGGGCCTTGCGTGCCTGCTCCTTGAGGTAGGCCTTGCGGGCATCCCCGACCAGCGTATCAAGCGGATTGACCGGCGCGGCCGTCAGCGAGTCGGTCCCCGTCCGCAGCGAATCGGCCGCCTCGGGAAATTGGGTCGAGTCGCGCCGCTCGGCACCCTCCTGCAAGGCCGGAGGAACGGGACGCCCGAGCGAATCCAGTTGCGGCCGCCGACTCTGCCGCAACGAATCGCCATCCAAAAGCGCCCCCTGCCCGGCGTGTGCCAGCGAATCGGCCAAAGCCCGGGCTGCGGCGGCAGCCGCCTCGCGGCGCTGCTGCGCCTCGTTGATCGTAAACAGATACATCGAGTCGGCCCGCATGAAGAGCGAGTCGCCCTGCGAAAGGTCGTAGCTCACCACGGCCGGGCGCCGCGTCAGGAAGGCATTCCCGGGCTCCTTCCAGTATTCACCGTAGTCGCCGAAGCCGATCACCTTGTGCTCCGTATCGTCCAGCTGCAGGTCACGGCGCATGATGACATGGTTCTTCGTGCGGTAGTAGTCGATGCTGTCGCTCCAGATCTCCTGCTTCTCGGTCAGGATGTAGCCGTTGCGCGTGATGATGTAGAGCGTGTCCAACTTCTCGTAGGAGCCCCGGTCGGCATAGAGGTAGTCGCCGTCGCGGTTCCAGATGTTCGTCTGCTCGAAGAAGTAGGCGTTGTCCGTGGCCATGTTGTAGACCACCGAGTCGCCCTTGAGTTCGTACTCGTCGTTGCGCATCTCAACCTGATCGACCGCCACCAGATCCTTCGTGTCGGCATAGTAGTAGCCGCGCACCGCCTCGAGCAGATTCTCGCGGTTGGTCAGCACCCCGCCGTCGGCAAACTCCCCGACGTTGGTCTTCGTATTGAAGAGGAATTTATAGGTGTAGAGCGTGGCGTCGCCGTCGACCACCTTCACGATGTCGGAATAGACCCGCGCCTCATTCACGTTGCCGTCGTATTCGGCCCGGTCCCCGTAGATGTAGGTCGTATTCTTGTTGATGAGCACGTTGCCGAAGAACTCGATGCGCATGTCCGAGTAGCGCACCGCCGAGTCGCACGTGATGACGGCGCCGTTGTGCTGCGCCGCGAAGTTGCCCACAAGAAAGACCACCGAATCCCCCGGAGCCACCGGTCCCATCAGATCCGACTTCAGGTCGATGAGCTTCTTCTCACCCTCCTGTTCTTCAGCCGCACCGGGCGCCTGCATGCCGCTGCGGGCCGTCACCACGGCGACGGCCAACACCACGGCGGCTATGGATACAAGCCTGCGCACGGCCTATTTCACCCAATGTTTGTTTTCGAACTCCCCGTTGCGGAACTCGGGGCTGATGTAGACATACATGGCGTCGATCTTCTTCGAGAGCCACTCCCGGAAGACGCGGTTCTGCTTGTCCTGCAGGGCCATCTCCTCCAGCCGCAGGTAGTCCTCGTTGAGCGAAGCCGTATGGGTCGGGATCACCTCCACCAGTTTGACGATCTTGGCCATCTGGTTGCCGAGCATGTCTTCGGTCAGATAGGCATCCGATACCTCGCCGGGCTTCAGCCGCTGCAGGGCGTTGTAGTCATCGAGACTCTTGAAGCGGCCGAAATCCTCCTTGAGGAACTTCGTCACCGTCAGTTTGGCATCGAAGGCGTTGAAACGCTCCAGGATGTCGTGGTTCGAAACGATGCCGCCGTTCATCTTCGACGAAGCGTCGTCCGAATACTTCAGCGCGGCCTGCTCGAAGGTGATCGAGTCCTTGTGGATCAGATCGGCGATGCTGTCCAGCAGGTTGAGCGACTCGCCCAGCTCCTCCGACGTATAGACCGGACGCAGCAGGATGTGGCGGAAATGGTACAACTGGCCGCGCTTGTCGAGCATCTGGATGATGTGGAAACCGAACTGCGACTCCACCACCTCCGAGATCTGTCCGGGCTTCATGTTCTCGAGCGCCGCGGCAAACGACGCATCGAGACTCGCCAGCGGCGAAGGATCCATCTCTCCGCCCCGCATGGCCGTACCGTCCTGCGAATACATCCGGGCCAGGTTCTCGAACTTCGCGTTGCCCGTGATGACGCGTTCGCGCATGTCCAGCAGCCGTTCGCGGGTGCGCTGCTTGGCCGCCGTCATCGACTTGGGGAACTTCGTGATCTGCGCGTAGACATACTGGTCGGCGATGGTCGGCAGACTGTCGCGCGAGATCGACTTGTAGAAGCGCTCGACCTCGCCCGGGATCACCGTCACCTTGTTCATCACCTCGCTCTGCATCGACTGCGCGTAGGCCTGCTCCTCGTAGCGCTGGCGCATGATCTCGCGGATGTTGAAGATCGGCATGTGGTGTTTGGCCTCCAGCGCCGGAATCGAACCCTCCATGTCGACCA
Organism: Alistipes megaguti; assembly: GCF_944320325.1. Taxonomy (NCBI): domain Bacteria; kingdom Pseudomonadati; phylum Bacteroidota; class Bacteroidia; order Bacteroidales; family Rikenellaceae; genus Alistipes; species Alistipes megaguti. The sequence continues at coordinate 8,618 of NZ_CALUHA010000012.1, read as the reverse complement.
TCTGCTGCACCTGCTCCTCGACACGCGACACGATGTCACCCTGGTTGATCGTCACCGAGTCGATCTGCGCCTGGTTGTAGAGCAGTTTCTGGGTCAGAAGCGCCTCAAGCGCCTCGTTCATCGGGTCGCGGTCCGACGTGTAACCCTCCTGGCGGCGCTGCTCGACCAGCTGCCGGGCATAGTCGTCCACCTCCGAGTAGAGGATCGACGATCCGCCCACCACGGCGACCACCTTGTCGAGCATCACCTCACGTTTCTGGGCCAGCGCTCCGGCAAACAGCAGCGCGAGAGCCACGGCCAATATCCCTTTTTTCAACATCTTGTCCTGGTTTCTTGTTATCGTTTAGCTTCGTTTTCGTTATCGATCCCGCCGTCGGACGTCTCGTCGGTGAGCACCTCGGACGGATTCCGCTTGCCGCCGAAGATCTTCACCTTACCCTCCTCCTCGGCCCGCTGGAGCAGCTCCTCCTCGTGCTGACGGATGATCTCCCCCTTGCGCTGGTTGAAGAGGATGCGGCGGATGTTGCTCCGCAGGCGTTCGAGCGGAATGGGCTCGCCGACCCGCATCACGGCGTCGATCTGGAAATAGTAGCGGCTGTGGCTGTCGCGCATCTCCTGCACGGCCGTCGAGGCGAGCACCGAATCGTAGTTCTGCGAGCGCAGCGTCGGCAGGTAGCTCAGGAACTCCGGAAAGTCGATCCACTGCTGGCGGAAATCGCTGACCGTAAAGTTGTTCTTCTCGCAGATGTCGCTGAAATCCTGCTGCTGGACCCTGTTCTTCGAGGCCATCAGCATCTTGAGCTTGGCAGCCTGGCGGTAGCCGGCCGCAAACTGCACGATACGCCCCTTGACGATCGTCCGGTCGAGTTTGAAATCGCCCTTGTGGGCGTTGTAGTAGGCCGCGATCTCCTCTTCGGTGAAGAGCGTGTCGATCGAACGGTCGACGTAGTGCTGGTCCAGCTGCTTGATCAGCAGCGCCTGCCGGTACTCCTCGACCATCTTGTCGATATCACCCGCCGACGAGGAGAAGAGCGTCTCGGCCTCCTTGAGCTTGAGCTGTTTGACGATCCAGCGATCGACGTAGAGCTTCATGAAGGCGGCGCTGTCGTCGCCCGACAAACCCTTGGGGACCACCGAGCGGACATCAAGCATGCGCAACTCCTTGCCTCCGGCCCGGGCAATGGTCGTGTCGCTGGCAAAATAGCGCGGCAGCTCCCGGCAACCCGCCAGGAGCAGCACACCGGCCGCGACCGTTATTTTCGCACGCCAATTCATTTTCCAAAGGGCAAAGATAGGTTTTTTACTCGTAAGTAACGCACTTTGCGGGCGGAATATTACGCCTCGGCGGGATTTTTCTCCGCCTCCTTCATCCGCCGCAGCGTGCGGACCATCATCCAGCCCGAGAGGGCCGAAAGGATCACCGCCGCCCCGTAGATCACCCCATAGAGGGTGTGGTTCTGCACCAGATCGATCAGCAGCGTGGAGGTGTTCTCGCCGGGGGTCACGAAGAGGATCATGAGCAGATAGGCCGCGGCATTGTTCAGCGCATGGAGGAGCATCGAGGGCCAGAGCGAATCGGTGGCCAGACAGACGTAGCCGAGCACCAGTCCGACGACCGTGGCGCTGACCACCTGGACGGGCTGCAGGTGCAGCACCCCGAAGAAGAGCGACGAAACGAGCCAGGCCACCGTCACGCCGTAGCGTTCGCGCAGACTGCCCAGCACCACGCCGCGGCAGAGCAGCTCCTCGAAAACGGGGGCCAGCACGATCAGCGAAACCATGGTCCACAGGCCGCGTCCGACCTCGAGCGAGACCTCGGGCAGCAGGCGCAGCAACGGCTCAAGGACGACACCGACGGCAAAGATCAGCACGAAGGCCCACAGCAGCAGGGTCGGGTTGAGTCCGCGGATCGAGAAGCGGGCCCAGCGTCCGCGTCCCCCGCGCACGTGCCGATAATAGAGTACGCCGCCCAGCGTCACACACATCGAGACGAAATAAAGTACGGCCATGATCTTGCCGACGACATCCTGCGTCAGGGTCGAGGCATCGCCGCCGTAACCCATCGCCACCAGGACGAACCGCCCCAGAACCCCGACCAGAATCTGGGCCACGAAGGCGATTCCCAGCATGGCCAGCAGATCGCCGAAGGTCGGGAAACGGCTCCCGCCCGGTTTCGGCGCTCCGGCCTGCGACGCATTGCAGCTCCCCGCCTGCGACGCACCGGCGGCCTCGGAGGCCCGGCCCGCATCCGTGACACCGGCAGTTCCAGCACGCCCGGCGGCTTCGGCCGCTCCGGTGCTCTCGCGCTCCGGCGCTCCGGCGGCACCCGCCGTCTCAGCCGCCCCCGCAGTTTCGGCCGCCTTCCCAGTATTGGCCGCGCCCCCAGTTTCGGCCGCTCCGACACCCGGGCCGGCCGCTCTTCCGGGAGTCTCCGTCCGGGACTCCCCCTGTTGCTTGTGTTCGTTCATCTCCTGCATGACGTTTTCCATCTGATCCATTGCGGGCGCTCCGCAACGGTCGGAGTCCCGCCGTCCGCTGCGCCCCACATATCGTGCCGGCCACGCCGGTACAACAGCCTCCAAAGATACGAAAAATTCGCGGATGCATCCCCCCTCATCCCGAAATTCTTCGCCTCCGCACGGCCGTACGGCACCACACCCGTCCCCAGGGGCCATTTTACGAAAAGCTCGGCTCCGGATTTGCACGGGCCATATTATTTGCGTAAATTTGCCTGCTTATAAACCGAATCTGAAAATGGGAAAGGTAATCGCTTTAGCCAACCAGAAAGGCGGCGTGGGAAAGACCACCACGGCCATCAATCTGGCAGCTTCACTGGCCCTGCTGGGTAAGAAAGTGCTGCTGCTGGACGCCGATCCGCAGGCCAACGCCACCTCGGGGCTGGGCTTCGACATCAATCTCGAGGGCATCTACGAATGTCTCACCGGCGAGAAACAGCCCGAAGAGGTGATCCTCCACAGCGAAGACGTCAAAAACCTCTGGCTCCTCCCCTCGTCGATCGACCTGGTGGCCGCCGACACCGAACTGCCCAAGATGGAGAACGCCCACTTCGTCATGAAACGCATCGTCAACGCCGTGCGCGACCGCTTCGACTACATCTTCATCGACTGCTCCCCCTCGCTGGGATACACCACGGTCAACATCCTTACGGCCGCCGACTCGGTGCTGATCCCCGTCCAGTGCGAATACCTCGCCCTCGAAGGCCTTTCCAAACTGCTCAATACGATCCGCAAGATCAAATCGACCTTCAACCCCGCACTCGAAATCGAAGGCTTCCTGCTGACGATGTACATGCGCAACCGACTCAACAACCAGGTGGTCACCGAGGTCCGCGAACACTTCGGCGATCTGGCCTACGACACAATAATTCAGCGCAATATCCGTTTGGGTGAAGCACCCTCACACGGAAAGCCCGTCATGCTTTACGATGCCGGCGCCGTCGGTTCGGAGAACTACCTGAACCTGGCCCGCGAATTCCTGAAGCGCAACCGCAAAAAACGCAACTGACCGGAAGTAGGAGGGGGGGGGAAAAAAAAAATAAAATCGAGAGGTCGGGGAAGGGATCTGCCAACGGCAACCGCCAGACCATCCGCCCGCTCCGTACCAATGATATAAAAGGAGAAGACTATGAAATCACAGAAGGGATTAGGCCGGGGGCTCGACGCGATTTTCGGCAGCGAGCCCGTCGACGTGAAGCTCAAACCCATGAGCCAGATGACCGAGATCGAGATCGCCGACATCATCCCCAACCCCACCCAGCCGCGCAAGCAGTTCGACGAGGAGGCGCTCGACGAACTGGCCGACTCAATCCGCCAGCTGGGGGTTATCCAACCCGTGACGGTCAAGAAGACCGCCGACGGAAAATACATCCTCATCAGCGGTGAACGCCGCTGGCGGGCCGCCCGGCGTGCCGATCTGAAGACCCTGCCGGCCTACATCCGCGAGGTCGACGACGAGAACCTTCACGCCATGGCGCTGGTCGAGAACATCCAGCGCCAGGACCTCAACGCCATCGAAATTGCACTGGGCATGCAGCGTCTGATCGACGAGTGCCACCTGACGCAGGACGCCCTCTCGGAGAAGGTGGGCAAGAAGCGTTCGTCGGTGTCGAATTACCTGCGCCTGCTCAAACTCCCCGACGAGGTGCAGCTCGCCCTGAAGGAGGGACTCATCTCGATGGGCCACGCCAAGGCCATCGCCGGCGCCCCCGAGGAGCAGCAGCTGCGCGTGTTGAAGCGCTGCATCAAGAAGGGGCTCTCGGTGCGCCAGGTCGAGGAGCTCGTCCGCATGCTGGCCGAAGCGCAGGCCAAACCGGCTCCCGGTGCCGAGGAGGAGTATCCCGAGAGCTACTCGCGGCTGGTTGAACAGCTCGAAACCTACTTCTCGGAGGATATCTCGATCAAACGCTCGAAGAACGGCGGCGGCAAGATCGTCATCGGCTTCAACGACGACCGCGACATCGAACGTTTCATCGAACGCTTTACGAAACACGCCTAAATCCCTGCTGAAACCATGGCGAAGATCCGGTTTCTCCTGTTGCTCGTCGTGGCGGCCGTGTCGGGAATGCACGCCGCCCGGGCCCAACTCCCGCGCAGTGCCCGCAGCATCGTGCGCGGCGGCATGTTCCAGAAACCGGATTCCCTGCGTGCCCGGCGCGATTCGATCCGTTTCGCGGAACTCGCCCTGAAGATCGACTCCGCCCTGCAGGTCGACTACCTCATCGATTCGACGGCCGTCACCGCCGTGCGCACGGACAACCTGCACGAACTCGACTCCGCGGCCCTGGCCCGCTACGACGCCGCCCTGCACGGCATCGACACCACCACCAAACGCAAGGTCTACAAGAAGGGGTGGTTCATGAGCGACTCGATGTCGCTCTCGAAGGTGTGCTGGATCTCCACCGTCCTGCCCGGATACGGCCAGGTCTACAACAAGCAGTACTGGAAACTGCCGATCCTCTACGGACTCGTCGGCACGGGCCTCGGCCTCTACATCCACGAAAACAAGACCTACAAGCCCCTGCGCCGCCAGTACAACTCCTACACGAACGTCAGCCTCACGCGAACGCCCGAACTCGACGCCCTGCAGGAGAAGATGATCCGCAGCAATACGCGCCGACAGCTCTATCTGGGACTCACCATCGCCTCGTACATCTACTTCATCGGCGATGCGGCCGTGAGCTACTCGACCAACGACGTCTCGGCCGTCAAGAAGGCCACCACGCTGGCCTGCATCTTCCCCGGTGCCGGACAGATCTACAACCGCAGCTACTGGAAGGTTCCCTTCGTGGTGGGCGGCTTCGCCTCGATGATCTACTGCATCGACTGGAACAACCGCGGCTTCCAACGCTTCAAGAAGGCCTATGCCCTGCTGTCCGACTACGAGCAACACCCCGAAAACTATCCGAACGGCCCGACCGACGAATTCCGGGGCCGCTATTCGGCCGACTTCATCAAGAACCTGAGGGACAACTATCGCCGCAACCGCGACCTGTGTATCATCCTCTCGGGTGCGCTCTACGTGCTGCAGATCATCGACGCCCACGTCGACGCCCATCTGAAGGACTACGACATCTCGGACGACCTGTCGATGAATCTCGAGCCGCTGGTCGACTACACCTACGTACCGACGCTGCGGGGCAACCGCCCGGTCTTCGGGTTCAACCTGAGCCTCAACTTTTAGACGATGAAAAGACTCCTGATATTCACCCTGTTGCTGGCTGTAGCCGCTCCGGCGTCGGCGCTCGACCGCTGGCCCTGGGCCAAGAACAAGAAAAAGAAGAAAACCCAAACCGAACAGACGCAGATCCTCACGCCCGATTCGCTGCGTACGGTCTGCCCCGAACCGGTGGAAGAGGCCGGGCCCGAACCCGTCGAACCGCCGGTGAACGACATCACGCTGGGACTGACGGCCGAACAGGCCGACTCGCTGCTGGCCGAGTGGCGCGAACGCCAGCGACAGGATGCCTACAGCGAATTCTTCAAACACTACATCCTCGAGGATTCGACCGCCGTGGTCGATCAGACCCCCGATTCGATCTACACGCAGCGGCTGCGCAATCTGGCGTCACCGATCCAGCTGCCCTTCAATTCGATCGTCCGGGGCTACATCAACCGCTATGTCGACCCCCGTTCGGGAACGATCAGCCGCATCCTCGGCATGTCGCAATACTACTTCCCGATCATCGAAAGCGAATTGCTCCGCGAAGGGCTTCCGGTCGAACTGCGGGCGCTGCCGATCATCGAATCGGCCCTCTCGCCGACGGCCGTCTCGCCGGTGGGAGCCGTCGGTCTGTGGCAGTTCATGCCCACCACGGGCAAGAGCTACGGGCTGGAGATCAACTCGCTGGTCGACGAACGCCGCGATCCGCTCCGCTCCACGGAGGCCGCCTGCCGCTATCTGAAGGATCTCTACGCCATCTACAACGACTGGACGCTGGCCATTGCGGCCTACAACTGCGGCCCGGGCAACGTCAACAAGGCCATGGCCCGTTCGGGCGGCAAGACCTTCTGGGAGATCTACAACTACCTGCCGCGTGAAACCCGCGGCTACGTCCCGGCCTTCATCGGCGCCACCTACGCCTATGCCTACCACCGGCTCCACCACATCGAGCCGACCGAAGCACCGATTCCGCTGTCGGTCGACACGCTGCACATCAACCGGCTGATGCACCTGAACCAGATCTCGTCGACGATCGACCTCCCGCTGGAGACCCTGCGACAGCTCAATCCGCAGTACAAACTGGACATCATTCCGGCCACGACCAAGACCTATACACTGGTCCTGCCGCAACGCTGCGTGGCACAATACATCGCCCACGAACCGGAGATCATGGCCAAGGATTCGATGTACCTGAAGGAGTACATCAACCCGGCAAACATCGACAAGAAAAAACTCGAGCAGCGCACGACGATCTACGTGGTCAAGAAGGGTGACACGCTGGGAGCCATCGCCCGGCGCTACCGGGTGACGACGGCCCAGCTCATGCGCTGGAACAAGCTCAAGAGCGCCCACAAGCTCCGCATCGGCCAACGTCTGCGCATCGAGGGTAGATAATGGGCACGGATCATGATACCATCGTAGCCCCGGCCACGGCGCAGGGGGGAGCCATTGCCGTCGTCCGTATAAGCGGCGATGAGGCGCTGGCGGTCTGCGACCGCATCTTCCGGGGGAGCCGGCCGCTGGCCAAGGCGGCCGCCAATACGGTCCACTACGGCCGCATCGTGGACGATGAACGGGTGGTGGACGACGTGCTGGCCACGGTCTTCCGGGCGCCGCACTCCTATACGGGCGAGGATTCGGTCGAGATCTCGTGCCACGGTTCCTCATATATTGTCTCCGAAATTCTCCGTCTGCTGATTGCCGCCGGGGGCCGCATGGCCCAGCCGGGCGAGTATACGATCCGGGCCTATCTGGCCGGGAAACTCGACCTTTCGCAGGCCGAGGCCGTAGCCGACCTGATCGCCTCGTCGACGCGCGCGGCCCACGCCCTGGCCACGAATCAGATGCGCGGCGGCTACTCAGAAGAGTTGGAGGGGCTGCGCGACCAGCTGCTGCACCTCACCTCGCTGCTGGAGCTCGAACTGGACTTCTCGGAGGAGGATGTGGAGTTTGCCGACCGGCGGGCGCTGCGCGAAACGATGGAGCGGATCGGGCGGGAGATCGACCGCCTGCGGAGCTCCTTTGCGCTGGGCAACGCCATCAAGGAGGGGGTTGCCGTGGCGATCGTCGGGGCGCCGAACGTCGGAAAGTCGACGCTGTTGAACCGCCTGCTGAACGAGGAGCGGGCCATGGTCTCGGAGATTGCCGGCACGACACGCGACGTCATCGAGGAGCGGGCCAACATCGGCGGGGTGCTGTTCCGTTTTTTGGACACGGCAGGAATCCGCACGACGGGTGACCGGCTGGAGCAGATGGGCATCGAACGCACGAAGGCATCCATCCGCCGGGCGCAGATCATCGTCCGGTTGATCGACGCACAGGCGGCGGAAGATTCGGACGAAGCCGACCCCAAGATCGAAATCCGACCCGATCAGCGGGTGCTGACGGTCTATAACAAGCTGGATGCGGCACCCGCAGGATTCCGACTGCCGGAGGGGGCGCTCGGCATCTCGGCCAAACGGGGCGAAGGGATCGAAGCGTTGTGCGAAGCTTTGCGCGAGGCGGTGGATACCGAAGGGTTGTACCACGGGGATCCGGTTGTCTCGAACAGCCGCCACTACGAGGCGCTGACGGCGGCCCGGGAGTCGTTGGGCCGGGCGCTGCGGGGGCTGGATGAAGGGCTTCCGGCCGACCTGCTGAGCGAGGAGATCCGGCCGGTGATCCGCCACCTGGGCGAGATCACGGGACGCGGTGCGATCGCCCCGGACGAAGTTCTGGCAAATATCTTCTCAAAATTCTGCATCGGAAAGTAACTTGACGCAGCAAAACTCGGAAAATCGAAGAATAAAAACACTGGCAATCAGCAACTTACAGCGACACAGAGAAAAATTTTCCGAATTCTCAAATCTCCCTTCGAGGCGCGTTTTTGCAACGTATTTGTAACGTTTGCACTTGCATGTTGCAAATTTTATCCCTATTTTTGCAACACACCAATCGAA
>NZ_CALUHA010000011.1:0-70723 GCF_944320325.1 Alistipes megaguti | reverse complement strand
CGCCTGGTCAACGGCTGGTCGGTCGACCCGGCCGCCCCGCAGAGCGAGAACAACCGCCTGGCCGTGGCGTGGTTCGAACAGGCTTTGAGCCGCTCGCTCCGCCAGATCGACGAGGATTTCCGCTCATACCGCATCTCGGAGGCCTTCAAGGAGGTCTACCGCCTCTTCTGGGACGACTTCTCGAGCCTCTACCTCGAGATGGTCAAGCCCGCCTTCGGACAGCCGATCGACGACGCCACGCTCCAGGCCACGAAGGGATACTTCGATGCCCTGATGCGCGTGCTGCACCCCTTCATGCCCTTCGTCACGGAGGAGATCTGGCAGGCCCTCGCCCCGCGCCGCGACGGTGAGTCGATCTGTGTGGCCCCGATGCCCCAGGCCGGTCAGGTCGACGAGGCGATGCTCGCCCGCTTCGAACTGGTGAAGGAGATCGTCTCCTCGGTGCGCAACATCCGCAACCAGAAGAACCTCCCGCAGAAGGAGACCTTGGCCCTGCACGTCATCGTCGACGAGAACTACCCCGCCGAGTTCGCCCCCGTCATCCGGAAGATGGCCAACCTCTCGTCGATCGAGGCCGTCACGGAGAAGGATCCCGCAGCGGCCGCCTTCCTGGTCAAGACGACGCAGTACTTCGTGCCGCTGGCCGGCAAGATCGACACCGCCGCCGCAATCAAGAAACTCTCGGACGATCTGACCTACTACGAAGGCTTCCTCGCCTCGGTGATGAAGAAGCTCTCGAACGAGCGCTTCGTGCAGTCGGCCCCCGAGAAGGTCGTGGCCAACGAGCGCGCCAAGCAGGCCGATGCCGAGGCCAAGATCGCCGCTCTCAAGGAGCAGCTGGCCGCCCTGAAATAGCCGTCTGAAGAGAGGGGGGGCCAGCAGGTGTGTTTCCAAGGGCTGCCGGCCGGAAACCAACAATATCCGGTCGCACCCGAGCCTGAAAAACCCGCCCCGCTTTACAAAAATGCATATCCCGTACAAACCCCCGCCCGTCATGTGGCGGGGGCTTGTCGCAAACGGGTTCCGCAAACGGATCATACAAACCGCAAAACCACCATCCGCAAGATGCCATCCATCACCATCTACACCGACGGTTCGTCGCTCGGAAACCCCGGCCCCGGAGGCTACGGCGTCGTCCTCCTCTCGGGCCCCCACCGCAAGGAGCTCTCGCAGGGTTTCCGCCTCACGACCAACAACCGCATGGAGCTCATGGGGGTCTGTGTCGCCCTCGAGACGCTCAAGTTCGAGGGCTCGGAGGTGGTGATCTACTCCGACTCGAAGTATGTCGTCGACGCCGTCACCAAGGGCTGGGTCTTCGGCTGGGCCCGCAAGGGCTTTGCCGGCAAGAAGAATCCCGACCTCTGGATGCGCTTCCTGCGCATCTACAACCGACACAGGGTCCGTTTCGTCTGGGTCAAGGGCCACGCCGAAACGGTCGAGAACAACCGCTGCGACCAACTGGCCGTGGCCGCCGCCAACGACCGCACCCGCTGGGCCGAGGATACGGGATACATCCCCGAGTGAGAAAACTCCGCCCTCCGAGGCCTCTGTCCCTCCGCGCCGAAGGCCCCGGACTTCCGTTCCGAAAAGGCAGTATCCGCCGATTCTTCGGGACAATTGCCAGATTTTGCGGGCTTTTTTCGCTTTTCGGGCAATTATGCTTATATTTGCAGGAAATTGTTTCCCGCCCGGTATGGCCCGTTCCGCTTCGTGCGGCCGGAGACCCCTGCGTTCACCGGCTCCATCCCTGCGGCGTGAAATTGCGTAACCTCCAAACACGTCGGAATGTTCAAAACTTACCTGCGGCTGATGGGCTTCGCCCGCCCGATCAAGAAATACGCGATTCCATACTTCTTCTACTCGGTCTTCTACGCACTGTTCAACTCGCTGACGTTCATGCTGATCATCCCGATCCTGAACACCATGTTCGATGTGAACTACTCGTTCGAGTATGTGGAAAAGCTTCCCCCCGTGGAGTTCAACCAGGAGTACCTCACCACGCTCTTCAACTTCACCTACTCGCACCTCTTCCAGGAGTATGACCGCCAGAACGTCCTGCTGCTGCTGGCCATCGTCGCCATCATCATCAGCTTCCTGAGCAACCTCTTCCGCTACCTCGGGGCCTGGACCATGGAGAACATGCGCACCCGCACGCTCCAGAAGATGCGAAACGAGATGTTCTCCCGCGTCATGGACATGAACGTCGGCTACTTCTCCGACCAGCGCAAGGGTGACATCATCTCGAAGATCACCTCCGATGTCAGCGTCGTCCAGTTCTGCATCACCAACACCCTGCAGGTCTCCTTCCGCGAACCCTTCCTGATCATCGGATACATCGTCATGATGATCGCCATCTCGTGGAAGCTGGCCGTCTTCTCGGTGCTCTTCCTGCCGGTGGTCGCCCTGCTCATCGGAAACATCGTCAAGAAACTCCGCCACCCGGCCCGCACCAACCAGCAGCGCATGGGTGAAATGGTCGCCACGCTCGACGAGTCGCTCTCCGGCATCAAGGTCATCAAGAGCTACAACGCCACCAAATACATCAAGCAGAAATACTACGCCATCAGCGAAGACCTCGCCCGGCTGACCCTCTCGATGGCCCGCCGTCAGCAACTGGCCTCGCCGATGAGCGAATTTCTCGGCATCACGGCCGTCGGCGTGATTCTCGTCTTCGGAGGCGCGTTGGTCTCGGCCGGATCGCTCGACCCCGGAGGATTCATCGCCTTCGTGGCCATCTTCTCGCAGATCACCCGCCCGGTAAGAACCTTCATCGACCAGTTCGCCAACATCAACCAGGGTATTGCCGCCGGTGAACGCATCTTCTCGATCATCGACACCCGCCCCGAAATCCAGGACAAACCCGACGCCAGGGAGTTCACCGGTCTGAAGGACCGGATCGAGTTCCGCAACGTACACTTCTCCTACGATGGTTCGCGCGAGGTGATCGACGGCATCTCGTTCGAGATCCGCCACGGAGAGACCGTCGCCCTCGTGGGCCCTTCAGGCGGCGGGAAATCAACCCTCAGCGAACTGCTGCCCCGCTTCTACGACCCCACCTCGGGCGACATCCTGATCGACGGCATCTCGCTGCGCGACTACTCGCAGGAGAGCATCCGCGCCCACATGAGCGTCGTGGCCCAGGATACGATCCTCTTCAACGACACCATCGAGCACAACATCGCCATGGGACGCACCGGAGCCACGCCCGAAGAGGTGACCGAAGCCGCCCGCGTGGCCAATGCCGACGACTTCATCCGCGAATGCCCCCAGGGCTACGACACCAACATCGGCGACCGCGGCGTGAAACTCTCCGGCGGTCAGCGCCAGCGTCTCTCGATCGCCCGCGCCGTGCTGAAGAACCCCGACATCCTGATCCTCGACGAGGCCACCTCGGCCCTCGACACCGAGAGCGAAAAACTCGTCCAGGATGCCCTGAACAACCTGCTCGTGGGACGTACGTCGGTGGTCATCGCCCACCGCCTCTCGACGATCCACAACGCCGACAAGATCATCGTCATCGACCACGGCCGCATCGCCGAACAGGGAACCCATGCCGAGCTGATGGCCCGAAACGGCATCTACGCCAAACTCATCGAGATGCAGTCGTTCGACTGACCCCCCCGGCCGACCGCAAAACCCCATCCGGACCGGCTCCCTCGTGCGGAGCGGTCCGGATTTTTCGTCCACGGGCGATCCGATGCGAGGAATCGGACCGGAATTGCGGTGTTTTCCAATCTTTTTACTATCTTTGTCAGTTGTCAAAACCGAAACGATATTTTTTACCTGCCGATATGAAATTCAAGGAGTATAAAGGCCTCGACCTGGCCGCCACAGCCGCCGACGTGCTCGGCGAGTGGGATGCCCACGACACGTTCCACAAAAGCATCGAAACCCGCGAGGGTCACCCGACATTCGTCTTCTACGAAGGCCCCCCCTCGGCCAACGGAATGCCCGGCATCCACCACGTCATGGCCCGCACCATCAAGGACGTATTCTGCCGCTACAAAACCCAGCAGGGATATCTCGTTCACCGCAAAGCCGGTTGGGACACCCACGGTCTGCCCGTCGAACTGGGCGTCGAGAAGAAACTCGGAATCACCAAGGAGGATATCGGCAAGAAGATCTCCATCGAGGAGTACAACCGCACGTGCCGCGAGGCCGTCATGGAGTTCACCGGCGTGTGGGAGAACCTCACCCGCAAGATGGGCTACTGGGTCAACATGGACGACCCCTACATCACCTACGACAACAAGTACATCGAGTCGCTGTGGTGGCTGCTGAAGCAGCTCTACAACAAGGGGCTTCTCTACAAGGGATACACCATTCAGCCCTACTCGCCCGCCGCCGGAACCGGTCTTTCGACCCACGAGCTGAACCAGCCCGGCTGCTACCGCGACGTCAAGGATACGACCGTCGTGGCCCAGTTCCGCATCCGCGACCCGAAGCCCGAAATGGAGGGCTGGGGTACGCCCGTCTTCCTGGCCTGGACCACCACGCCGTGGACCCTGCCCTCGAACACGGCCCTCTGTGTCGGCCCGAAGATCGACTACGTCGCCGTGCGCAGCTACAACCCCTACACCGGCGAGAAGATGACTGCCGTGGTGGCCAAGGCGCTGCTGAACGCCCACTTCAACAAGAAGGCCGAAGGGCTGGCCCTCGACGCCTACAAACCCGGCGACAAGCTCGTTCCCTACGAGGTGGTCGGCGAGTGGAAGGGCCCCGAACTGGTCGGCATGCACTACGAGCAACTGCTGCCCTGGGTCAAGCCCGTCGAGCTGGATGAGGAGGGCAACTGGCGCGATGCCTCACAGAAGGCCTTCCGCGTCATCTCGGGCGACTACGTCACCACGGAGGACGGTACGGGTATCGTCCACATCGCCCCGACGTTCGGTGCCGACGACGCCTTCGTGGCCCGCGCCGCCGGAATCCCCTCGCTCTTCATGATCAACAAAAAGGGCGAAACACGCCCGATGGTCGACCTCACCGGAAAATTCTACCTGCTCGACGAGCTGGACGAGCGTTTCGTCCGTGAGTGCGTCAACGTCGAGGTCTACAAGGAGTACGAGGGCCGCTGGGTCAAGAATGCCTACGACCCGCAGTTCACCGTCGACGGCAAGTACGACGAGAAGGCCGCCCAGGCTGCCGAGTCGCTGGACATCTACATCTGCATGAAGATGAAGGCCGCCGGCCAGGCCTTCAAGATCGAGAAGCACGTCCACAACTACCCCCACTGCTGGCGGACGGACAAACCCGTGCTCTACTATCCGCTCGACTCGTGGTTCATCCGCACGACGGCCTGCAAGGAGCGCATGATCGAGCTGAACCGTACGATCCGCTGGAAGCCCGAGTCGACCGGTACGGGACGCTTCGGCAAGTGGCTCGAGAACCTCAACGACTGGAACCTCTCGCGTTCGCGCTTCTGGGGTACGCCGCTCCCGATCTGGGCTACCGAAGACCGTTCGGAGCTGAAGTGCATCGGTTCGGTCGAGGAGCTGATGCAGGAGATCGACAAAGCGATCGCCGCCGGCGTGATGAAGGAAAACCCCTACAAGAATTTCAAGGTCGGCGACATGTCGAAGGAGAACTACTCGACCAAGAACATCGACCTGCACCGTCCCTATGTCGATTCGATCATTCTGGTCTCGTCGAAGGGCGAACCGATGCGCCGCGAGCCCGACCTGATCGACGTCTGGTTCGATTCGGGAGCCATGCCCTACGCCCAGGTCCACTACCCGTTCGAGCATAAGGAGGACTTCAACAAGGTCTACCCCGCCGACTTCATCGCCGAGGGTGTCGACCAGACCCGCGGCTGGTTCTTCACGCTGCACGCCATCGCCTCGATGCTCTTCGACTCGGTGGCCTTCAAGAACATCATCTCGAACGGTCTGGTGCTCGACAAGAACGGCAACAAGATGTCGAAACGGCTGGGCAATGCCGTCGATCCGTTCGACGTGCTGGACACCTACGGAGCCGACGCCACCCGCTGGTACATGATCTCCAACTCGCAGCCGTGGGACAACCTCAAGTTCGACCGCGACGGCGTCGACGAGGTGCGCCGCAAGTTCTTCGGCACGCTCTACAACACCTACTCGTTCTTCGCCCTCTACGCCAACATCGACGGCTTCACGGGCAAGGAGCCCGAGGTGCCGAAGGAGAAGCGTCCCGAGATCGACCGCTGGATCATCTCGCTGCTCAATACGCTGGTCAAGAACGTAACCGACTCGCTGGAAAACTACGACCCGACGCCTGCGGCCCGCGCCATTCAGGAGTTCGTCGGCGAGAACCTCTCCAACTGGTACGTGCGCCTGAACCGCAAACGCTTCTGGGGCGGCGGCATGACCGAGGACAAACTCGCCGCCTACCAGACGCTCTACACCTGTCTGGAGACCGTCGCGATGCTCTCGGCACCCTTCGCACCGTTCATCATGGACCGCATCTTCTGCGACCTGAATGCCGTCAGAGGCCGCCACACCGATGAGTCGGTCCACCTGTCGACCTTCCCCAAGGCCGACGAGAAGCTCATCGACCGCCGGCTCGAGGAGATGATGGATCTCGCTCAGCGCGTCTCGTCGATGGTGCTGGCCCTGCGTCGCAAGGTCTCGATCAAGGTGCGCCAGCCGCTGATGAAGATCCTCATCCCGGTACTCGACCCCTCGATGGCCGAGCACATCGCCGCCGTGAAGAACCTCATCATGAGCGAGGTCAACGTCAAGGAGATCGAACTCATCGAGAAGACCACCGGCATCATCACCAAGCGCATCAAGCCCAACTTCAAGACCCTCGGCCCGCGCTACGGCAAGCAGATGAAGCAGATCGCCGCGCTGGTGGCCGGATTCTCGCAGGAGCAGATCGCCGCCATCGAGGCTGCACCCGAATCGACGCTGGAGGTCGGCGGCGAGAAGATCACCGTCACGCCCGCCGACTTCGAGATCACCTCGGAGGATATGCCCGGATGGCTCGTCGCCTCGGAAGGCAAGCTCACCGTGGCCCTCGACATCACCCTCACGGACGAACTCCGCGCCGAGGGTGTGGCACGCGAATTGATCAACCGCATCCAGAACATCCGCAAGGATTCCGGATTCGAGGTCACCGACAAGATCCGCGTCGAGATCGAGCAGAAGCCCCTCGTGGCCGATGCCATCGCCCACTATGCCGACTACATCGCCTCGCAGACCCTTGCCGTCGAGGTCCGCACCGCTCCGCAACCCCAAGGTGCCGTAGTGGTCAATTCCGACATTGACGACGAGCCGCTGCAGATTGCCGTTTCGAGGATATAAAAGTCCATCTGTGATCGGGAAAATTTGGTGATATCGGAATTTTTGTTTAATTTTACATAAAACCAAATAGAGAGGACTGACTTATGGCAGACGAAAGAACCCGATACAGCGATGCCGAACTCGAAGAGTTCAAGCAGCTTATTCTGAAAAAGCTTGAGAACGCGCGTGCGGATTACGAACTGCTGCGCGCCACGATTACCCACACGGCCGACAACGACACCGAAGATACGTCGCCGACCTTCAAGGTGCTGGAAGAAGGCGCTACAACCCTCTCCAAGGAGGAGAGTGGCCGACTGGCGGCTCACCAGATGAAATTCATCCGCAATCTCGAAATGGCCCTCGTGCGCATCGAGAACAAGACCTACGGCATCTGCAAAACCACCGGCAAGCTGATTCCCAAGGAGCGGCTGATGAAGGTGCCCCACGCCACCGAATGCATCGAAGCCAAGGAGCGCCGCAAATAACCCGGGGCCGCAGAGGGGGGGGGTGAGAAGCAAGGGCCGAGAAGCAAGGGGCCGAGAAGCAAAGGGTCCAAGGAGCAAGGGCCGAGAAGCAAGGGCCGAGAAGCAAGGGCCGAGAAGCAAGGGGCCGAGAAGCAAGGATCCGAAAACCAATCCGCTCTAAACGGCAAGAGGGTAAAAATCCGCTACCCGCCCGACAACCGCACCGGCAATACCGGAAAAAAGGTTCACCCATATCGGGGTGGACCTTTTTTCTATCCGCCAAGCCCTCTCCAAGGCTTTTCAAATACGTTTTCCGGGATTTTTACGTTATCTTTGAAACATGTTCCTCGGGTTGCGCATATCCATCCTGGTCCTGATTCTGACCTTGGCGGGACTGCTGGCCTCCGCACACCCGGCAACCCCTGTTGCCGGGCCGGACAGACACACCCCGGAACGATTCACCCCCGACAGCGCCCGAATCCGAAATTCCAAAGCCCGGGCCCGAAATAAACGCTTGTACGACAGCATCGAATCGAAAACCAGCCGCCGCGCCGTTCCGCGCATGCTCTACAACCTGCTCTTCGTCAAGCCCGTACTCGACACGACCGAAAACGGACAGTTCCTCGATGAAACCCGCGCACTGATGCCCTTCGCCGGCAAGACCATCTCCGGAATCGAGATCAGCCGTCAGGAACCCTTCGACGAAAACGGAAACTGGCTGGAGCGCACCGGCAACAAACTGCACATGATCACCCGCGAACAGGTCATCCGCCGCGACCTGCTCTTCAAACCCGGGGATGAATTCGACCCGCAGACCATTGTCCGCACCAAACAGTTGATCCGTTCGCGCGACTACGTCTCGGATATCGATATCGACGTACGGCCCGATTCTCTCGACTCCACCTGCGTAAACCTCGTCATCCGCACCCGCGACGCCTGGACCATCACGGCCGACGGCGCCCTTCACTCCGAAGGCCGCACGATGGTTGCCCTGTCCGACGCCAACATCCTCGGAACGGGAAACAAACTCAAGTTCATCACCAACTTCAACCGCCAGGACTTCTCCTACGGCGGCAACATGGTCGAGTACGAGATCCCCAACGTGCTGGGGAGCTTCTACACGGCCTCATTCAATGCCGGGCGCAGTTTCTACAGTTCGACCCTCGACCTGGGGATCCGCAAGGAGTTCATCCGTCCCACGGACTACGAAATCGGTCTGACATACAACGACATCAAGGACAAACGCTACATGATCGAGCAGGACACCTCGCTGCTCGTCAAGGAGCGAAACCTCGATGCCTGGGGCGGATATTCGCACTTCCTGCGACGAATCAACGCGAGCATCTACATCACCGGACGCTACAACTACAACCGCGTCAGCCGACGTCCCGAGGTCGGTCCCCGCTACAATCCGGCCCTTCACGATCAGGATGCGCTGCTGGTCGGACTGGGACTCTACCGCGAGAACTTCTATACCGCCAACATGATCTACGGATTCGGAAGCCGCGAGTACCTTGCCGCCGGATTCAAGGCCGAGGCCGTGGCGGGATACTCCTGGGGAGAGTTCAGCGACGACGCCTATCTGGGACTGAGTTTCGAAGCTGGAGGCTTTTGTTCCCTGGGTTACGTCATGGGCGGCGCCACGCTCGGCAGTTACATCGAACCGGACAACGGCATGTGGCAGCGCAGCGCCGTCGATATCGACCTGCGCTGGTTCTCGAACCTCTTTCTTCTGCGCCGCAGCCAGATCCGGCAGTTCCTCGCGTTCAACTACACCCAGGGATGGAACCGCTGGGAGGGTAGCGACGAAAGCATCCGGTTCACCCGCATGAACGGGCTGCAGGCGCTCAATGAATACGCTATCGGCACCAACCGCATGATCCTCAACACCGAAACCGTCCTCTTCTCCCCCTATCAACCCCTCGGATTCCGCATCGCCTTCTTCGGATTTGCCGATTTCGGCCTGCTCGGCTATTCGCCCAACATCTTCAAGAACGAGTTCTACACGTCGTTCGGTCTCGGAGTGCGTCTGCGAAACGAGCGGCTCGTCTTCAACACGATCCAGATCCGGTTGGGAATCGCCTTCGGCAAAAACGGTCCCGTCGACAGCGAATATGTCCGTCTCTCGAACTATACCCGCGTCGAACCCTACCGCTACCGTCCGACACGCCCCGAAATCGTGGAATTCGAGTAGAGGCGGCAGGAGTCTTCGCATCGCATCCGTCCGCAAAAAAACGAGGGGAACGGATCTCTCCGCCCCCTCCTTGTTTCTCCGGGCAACCGTCACTTGCGGGTCCGCACCCGCAAAAGGCCCTTCCGGTTGGAAGCCGCATCCGGCGAGGTCGACTCCACACGCCGGATCTTGCCGGGTTCGATCCTTTCGAGATCGGCCATCGTAGCAGGACGGCCGTCGATCTCGATGCGGTAATCCGCCTCGTCGATCTCCGAGAAGTCGGCCGTCACACGACCGCGGGCAATCGAGACCGAACGGCCCTCTTCAGTACGGCTCTTCGACATCACCTCCGGCCCCGTAACCACCATGCCGCCACGACCGCCGACAATCGTATTGTACGAAACCCGGGGATCGGGCTCCGTCCCGGGAGCAGCGCTCTCCGAAGGAGGCAGCATCCGATCGGGAAGTTGACGCAATCTGCGCTGCGCCTCCTGCCACTCGTCACTCTGGAAATAGGTTCCGAGCTCGGAGAGGCGTTTCTGGACCTCCTTCCACTCCGCATTGTCGGGATTCAGTTCGGAGAGACGCTTCTGCACCTCCTTCCACTCCGCGTCATCCGCGTCCAGTTCGGAGAGACGCTTCTGCGCCTCCTGCCAGGCATCGCTCTCGAAGTAGTTCTCCAGGTCGGACAACCGCTTCTGCGCCCGTTTCCAGGCATCACTCCGGAAGTAGCCGTCGTCGAAGCTGTACGGCTCCGAGGATTTGATCTCGATGACGATCAGGTCCTGAGTCCCGGTGCCGACGTACTGGCGATACTCCTCCGGAACGTTCGCCCCCTTGTAGACCGTTATGCGAGCAATCCGATCCGGCGAGAGGGTGTTGAGATCCCCGTGGAAGGGTTTGCCGTCGACGAGAACCGTCGGTTGGCCTTCGGATGCGGAGGTCGAGCCGGAGAGGGTCGACGGCGATCCCGAAAGCGTGATCCGGCGTGTCGTGCCGTCGGACGAGCTCTCTATCCACGTATGGGCGCCGGCAAGACTGTCGGCCGCAGCTCCCGTAGCCTCTTTGCCGGACTTGCGGAGCGTGACGAGGATCACGCCGTCACGGGCCTCCTCACCATAGGTCGCCCGGGCCAGCGAGTCCTTGCGGATGGTCACCGAAGCAATCTGCCCGGGACGGATCGAGTCGAGTGAACCGACGCGCTCGCCATCGACCAGAATCAGCGGATGTCCCTCGATCCCCGAGGTTGAGATCCGCGACCCTTCGATGCGGACTGTCCGGACTTCTTTCGTCTCTTTTTCATCCGGAATGACATAACGGGTCCGGGCAAAGGCTCCCAATGCCAGACCCACAAGCGGCAGGAGCAACAGGATGCGTGCCCGAGCCCGCCGCGACGATCTCTTTTGCAACATCATGGCAATACGTTTTTTAAGTTTACTGGGGTTGAAATGGTTGGCAATCGGGAGTTCTCTTCCGCCGGCAGCCCTGCGGACCAGCAGCAGCTGGTAGCTCCGCAGATCAACTCCGCTGCGGAGCACGGCTTCGTCGGCTTCGTATTCGTGGATCGTGCGCAGTTCGCGCCGCAGCAGCCAGACGGCCGGATTGAACCACTGCAGACAGCCGGCCAGGTCGATCAGAAGCAGGTCTGCCGTGTGGTGCAGACGCACATGGGCCCGTTCGTGGGCCAGGATCGCAGCGCCGTCTCCGGTCAGATCCTCCTCCGAAACAACCACCCAATGCCCCCAGCTGAAGGGTGTCATGCCCTCCGTCACATGGACGAGAATCGTACCGTCATCGAGTCGTTCGCAGCGTCCCCGACGGATCAGCCGACGCACGGCAGCCAGCGACCACAAAATCCGCAACAGGGTTACGACAACTCCGGCGGCATAAATCCCACCCGACAGCCTCCGCCAGTCAAACGCCCCAGGCGTCTGCGGAGTCTCCGCTGCGGGGAGCGTCCCGGTGAGCCAATCGGCCGGCAGCGGCGGCAACTCCCGCCATACGGTGATCACGCACAACGGCAGCAGAAACGATACGGCCACTCCGCCCAACAGAACGAGACGGTTGAAAGCGTGGAAAGTCTCGCGGCTCAGCAGCAGCCGGAAAAAGAGGTAGAATACCGCCAGACACGCCCCGGCCTTGAGGCTGTAGATCAGAAGTGCGTAGCTCATGGCTGTTTCGGATTTTGTCGTTCGATGCGGTCGATCAGTTCGCGCAGCTCCTCGACCGAGATCTTCTCCTCCTCGACCAGCGCCGAAACGGCCCCCAGGTACGAACGGCCGAAATAGCGGTCGATCACGCCACCCAACGTGCGACGCGAAAACTCCGCTTCGCTCACCTGCGGGTAATACTGATAGGTGTTGCCGAATGTCCGGTGGCCGACGTAGCCCTTCGCCTCCAGGGCGCGGACCATCGTCGACAAGGTATTGAAGTGCGGTTTGGGTTCGGGGGCCAGTTCGACCAGCTCCCGGACGAAAAGCGGCCCGTGGGCCCAGAAGCAGTGCATCAGCTCCTCTTCACGTCGTGTCAAGCGTTCCATGGTCGTTGTTTTTTCAATCCTCCGTTTCGTTGGCGGGCGATTCCGTTCCGCCCTCGTCACAAAGGTAACTAAAAAACATTCACATGAAACTATATTTTATAGTTATTCAACTAAAAAATTTAGTTGTTTCGCGTTTTCTTCCAGAATCCATGGAATATATGTATCTTTGTTCAATGGACGGAGGAGCGGAAAAGCCCCCGAAAGGTCGCTTGCAAGACCGGGCGGGGATATTTACGGCCCGAATTCCAACGAACGATGATACTTCTTGCAGACAGCGGTTCGACCAAATGCACGTGGATTGCCGATGACG
Source organism: Alistipes megaguti (assembly GCF_944320325.1). NCBI lineage: Bacteria > Pseudomonadati > Bacteroidota > Bacteroidia > Bacteroidales > Rikenellaceae > Alistipes > Alistipes megaguti. Next base: position 57,981 of record NZ_CALUHA010000011.1, on the reverse strand, counting down.
GCCTCCGCACGCACGAAATACGCACACACGGAATCAATGCCGTACAGTACTCCGACGTGCAGATCCGCAGCATCCTCGACGAGCTGCCCGACTTCGAGGCGCTGCACGGCATCCGCTTCTACGGCGCCGGTTGCGGCGCCTCGTTTCCGGAGGCCTCGCAACGCCTCCGCCGCGAGCTGGAGCGACGCTTCGGTATCTCCGACATCACGATCGAATCGGATCTGACCGCCGCAGCCCGCGCCCTGTGGGGAGACGGCGAGGGAATCGCCTGCATCCTCGGGACCGGATCGAACTCCTGCCATTGTCGCAACGGGGTGATCCTGAACCAGGTGCCCCCGCTCGGATACATCCTCGGCGACGAAGGGAGCGGCTCGGCCCTCGGGCGTGCCCTGCTCAACGGACTCTTCAAGGGGCACATTCCGCTGTGCGAAGAGTTCCTGGCCGAGAGCCGCCTCACCTACGAGGAGATCATCAGCCGCGTCTACCGCGAACCCTCGGCCAACCGTTTCCTCGCCTCGCTGGCCCCCTTTGTCCACAGCCGGATGGAGTGTCCCGAAATACGAGAAATGGTCAGCCAGACATTCCGCGAGTTTGCCCGCCGAAACCTCAAACGCTACCCCGCAGGGCTCACCGTCGCGTGTCTCGGAGGCATCGCCGCCCATTTCGAGCAACCGCTGCGCGAGGCGCTCGCCGACGAGGGTCTTCGCGTCGGAACCATTGTCGAATCGCCCGCCGAAGGGCTCATCCGCTATCACCATGGAGAAGCGAATTACGGAACAGAGTTCGGAATACGATAACCTGCCGGAGATGTCGACCCACGACCTGCTGGTCGCCATCAACCGCGAGGATGCCCACGTGCATGAGGCCGTACGGAAGGCCATCCCCACGATGGAGCAGCTCGTCGAGCGCATCGTCGAACGGATGCGCCGCGGCGGGAGGCTCTTCTACATCGGCGCCGGGACGAGCGGGCGTCTCGGCGTAACCGACGCCTCGGAGCTGCCGCCGACGTTCGGCATACCGTTCGATCGGGTGATCGGGCTGATCGCCGGAGGCGACGGAGCCCTGCGCCGCGCCGTCGAGCACGCCGAAGACGACCTGCAGGGCGCCTGGCGCGACATGACCCCCTACCACCCCACGGCCGACGATGCGCTCGTCGGCATCGCCGCCTCGGGAACCACCCCCTACGTCATCGGCGGACTTCGCGAGGCGCGGCGCCACGGCCTGCTGACCGGAGCCGTCGTCTGCAACCCTCGCTCGCCCGTCGCCGCCGAGGCCGACTACGCGCTGGAAGCGGTCGTCGGACCCGAATTCGTCACCGGCTCGACCCGCATGAAGGCCGGAACGGCACAGAAAATGATGCTCAACATGCTGTCGACCACGGTGATGATCCGCCTGGGGCGGGTCGAGGGAAACCGCATGGTCAACATGCAGCTCACGAACAACAAACTCGTCGACCGCGGAACCCGCATGGTCGCCCAAACCACCGGCCTTCCGGAAGAGGAGGCACGCGGGGCACTGCTCCGATGGGGATCGGTCAAACGCGCGATCGAAGAGCTGAAATCCCGATAAAAAGAGACAAACATGCCCAGATTCTTTTCCGAACGTGAGATCCGCGCCGTAGCCGTCTTTCTGCCGCTGGCCGTCCTCGTCATTGCGGCCGTGGTGCTGATCCGCCCGAAGGCCGATCCGGAGGCCGCCCAGCGCATCGAACGCGAATACGAGAAACGGCAGCAGACGACCGACAGCATCGTCATGCGCCACTTCGATCCCAACACGGCCTCGTTCGACGAGCTGCTCGCTCTCGGACTCTCGAAATACGAGGCCGTAAGCCTGCTCAAGTACCGCGCCGCCGGCAAGGTCTTCCGCATTCCCGAGGATCTGACCCTCTGCTACGGGATCAATGACTCGCTCTACCGCCGGCTCCGCCCCTGGATCCGCATCGGCCGCAAATACGCCATCGCCCCGCAGGAGTTCCGCAGCGGGCGCATTCTCCCCGAACCGCTGGTTCCCGTCCGCTTCCGCATCGACACCGTCTCGGCCCGCTACCTGAGGGCCATCGGCGCCCTGTCGAAACGGCAGGCCGAGACGTTCATCCGCTGGCGCGATCTGCACGGCATCTACGACATGGAGGAGCTGCGCGAATGCTTCGTCGTCAGCGATTCGGTCGCCGAGGCGCTGGAGCCCTACGTCATCTTCCCCGAACGGAAGGCCCCGCCCATCGAAGAGCCCATCGAGATCAATTCGGCCGATTCGGCCACGCTGCGCTCCGTCGTGGGGATCGGCTCGCGCACCGTCGAAACCATCATGCGCTACCGCGAACGCCTCGGCGGATTCGTCCGTGTCGAGCAACTCGCAGAGGTTCCGGGAGTCACGGAGAGCAATTACGAAAAAATTTTGAAACAAATTTACTGCGACAGTTGCAAAATTCGGAAAATTGATATTAACTTTGCAAGCCCGAAAACGTTGGGACGCCATCCCTACATCGCGCCGCAGACGTTGAGGAGACTACTCAAGCAAAGACAGTTGAAAGGAGGTTGGAGTACCGCTGAAGAATTGATCGAACAAAACATATTGACCCGCGAGGAGGCAGCACGGCTGGCTCCCTATCTGCAATTCGGGTCGCACAGCGGATCAGCCGACAAGTAGACAACCCATCGGGGGGGGGAAAAAAAAAAAAACGCATCGAGGATACGTCCCCCCGCAGAACCAACAGACACGGAACGGCAACGTCCGGACAAAAAACAATTACAACAACAAAAAAACACAGAATACTATGATCATCATGCCGGTAAAAGAGGGCGAAAACATCGAGCGCGCCCTGAAGAAGTTCAAACGTAAATACGAGCGTACGGGTGTCCTCAAGGAGCTCCGTCGTCGCCAGTACTTCACCAAACCTTCGGTGGCCAAGCGCGAGGCGATGCAGCACGCCATTTACGTCGAGCACATGTACCGCGACCAGGATTAAGCACTCGGCAACGAGACAGGGGGGGAAGAGAAAAAATCATCTCCCCCCCTCTTTTTTATCCGGGGAGGGCATTGCACCCTCCTTTTTTGTGCACGGCCCGCCGCCACCTTGTACCGCCGGTCACCGTTTCACACCGTCCCCATCGCATCACACCGCCGGCCTTTTTTTCGCACGGTCCCCGCGCGGCCACAAAAAAGGGCCCGGTGCAAGCACCGGACCCGATCCAAAATCCATCTGCGGCAAATTACCGGATGAACAGCAGTTCGCGATATTTCGGAAGCGGCCAAATCTGATCGTCGACGATCTCCTCGAGTTTGTCGATGTGGCGACGAATCTGATCGAAATAGACCGATACCGTGTCGTGGTAGGCAATCGCCTTTTCGCGCTGATCCTCGATCTTGTTGGCCACCTTGCGGGCGTCGATCATCTCGCCCGTCAGGCGCTGAATCTCGGCCGTATGGTCCTGAATCTTCTTGATCAGACGGATGTCCGGTTCCGCATTCAGACCCGGGATCTGCGACATCTTGTAGACCTTGTCCAGCAGTTCGGCCTCGTATTTCGAAGCGATCGGCACGATGTGGTTCATCGCCAGGTCGCCCAGCACACGTCCCTCGATCTGGATCTTCTTCGTATAGGTCTCCCACTTCACCTCGGTGCGGGCCTCGAGTTCAACCTTCGAGAAGACACCCATGTCGGCGAACATCTTCAGACTCTCGGCATCCAGGTAGCGGTCGAAGATCAGGGGCGTTGAGGTCTCGCAGTCCAGACCGCGGCGGGCGGCCTCCTCCTTCCATTCGTCCGAGTAGCCGTTGCCGTCGAAGCGGATCGCCTTGCAGGCCTTGATCATCTCCTTGAGCACCTCGTAGATAGCCTTCTCCTTCTTCATGCCGCCTTCGATCTTGGCGTCAACCTTCTTCTTGAACTCCGTCAGTTCGTTGGCCATGGCCGTATTGAGGACAATCATCGCCTCGGCGCAGTTGTCCGACGAACCTACGGCACGGAACTCGAAGCGGTTACCCGTGAAGGCGAACGGCGAGGTGCGGTTACGGTCGGTATTGTCGATCAACAGCGTCGGGATGTGCGAAATGCCGCTCATCTTGAAGACGTTCTTCGCATCGAAGCGGATGGCGTCGTCGCTCTTCGAGGCCTCCAGCTTGTCCAGCACGGCCGAAACCTGCGTTCCGAGGAAGGTCGAGATGATGGCCGGGGGTGCCTCGTTGGCGCCCAGACGGTGGGCATTCGTGGCGCTCATGATCGAAGCCTTCAACAGTCCGTTGTGCTTGTAGACGGCCGAAATGGCATTCACCAGAAAAGTGATGAACTGCAGATTCTCACCGGCCGTCTTGCCCGGCCCCAGCAGGTTGACACCCGTATCGGTGCCGAGCGACCAGTTGTTGTGCTTGCCCGAACCGTTGATCCCCTTGAAGGGCTTCTCGTGCAGCAGCACGCGGAACTGGTGACGGCGGGCAATCTTGTCCATGATGGTCATCAGCAGCTGGTTGTGGTCGTTGGCCAGGTTGACCTCCTCATAGACCGGAGCCAGCTCGAACTGATTGGGAGCCACCTCGTTATGACGCGTCTTGACCGGAATACCCAGCTTCAGGCACTCATATTCGAGATCCTTCATGAAAGCCATCACACGGGCCGGAATGGCACCGAAATAGTGGTCTTCGAGCTGCTGGTTCTTGGCCGACTCGTGGCCCATCAGCGTGCGGCCCGTCAGCACCAGATCGGGACGAACGGCCCACAGGCTCTCGTCGACGAGGAAATACTCCTGCTCCCAGCCCAGATACGAGAAGACCTTTTCGACATTCTTGTCAAAGTAGTGGCAGACCTCCGTGGCAGCCGTTCCGACAGCCGTCAGCGAACGCAACAGGGGCACCTTGTAATCGAGCGCCTCGCCCGTATAGGCGATGAAGACGGTCGGGATGCAGAGCGTCGTGTCGACGATGAAGGCCGGCGAGGTGGGATCCCAGGCCGAATAGCCGCGGGCCTCGAACGTATTGCGGATACCTCCGTTGGGGAACGACGAGGCATCGGGCTCCTGCTGCACGAGCAGTTTGCCGGAGAATTCCTCCAGTACGCCTCCGTTGCCGTCGGGCTCGGCGAAGGCATCGTGTTTCTCGGCCGTACCGCCCGTCAACGGCTGAAACCAGTGCGTATAGTGGTCGGCGCCGTGCTCCAGGGCCCACTGCCGCATACCGGCGGCAATGCTGTCGGCGACCTCACGCGTCAGCGGCGTGCGGTTCTCCATCGTGTCGAGCAGAGCGGCGTAGGTCCGCTTGTCGAGGTACTTGCGCATGGCGGCACGTCCGAAGACCTTCTCTCCGAAGTAGTCCGAGGGACGACCCTCCGGGGCCTTCACCTCAACGGCGGTATGGTTGATCGCCGCATCGACCATTTTGAATCTGAGCAATGATGACATATACCTATCTGTTTGAAATGGGTTTTCTCAAAAAAACGGAGCGGGAGAAAGACTCGATAATTGCAAACTAAAACCTAACCTGAAATTTTCCGGACCACTGCCTCCCGGCAGAAATCACCGACCTAACTAACCCGGGCATTTCCCCGCTCCGGTATATCGGTTGTTCTGGATGCAAATGTAAAAATATTTCCGTTACGTTGTTTTACAAAAAATGTATTTTTCGAGAAAATTGCATTTTTTAAGGCATTTTTCCGGAAAATAACCCCATTTTTCAGAGCAACACTCGTTTTTTGAGGGCAGTTTTCCGAAAAACAGCCTCAAAAAATCGGCAAACAGCCAAAATCAGCACTTTTTGATTTTTCCTCGAATTTGAGGATATAAAGAACATTATTCAACCATTAAGCTCCTCAATCAAGCTCCTCCCCCACCGATGCAAGACCGATCCTTCCCCCCTTCGGCAACATAACTATATTTAATAAGAAAACGATTGTGATGTTATTTTGTTAACAATTTCTTGTTACAAATCCCCAATTATTTCGTACCTTTACGTGCAATTTTGAAACTAAGAGCAAGAACACTCATACTAATCTCTAAACAGTTATGGCAAATACCAAACGTGAAAAGCTGTTCACCGAGTTCCCCCCGGTCCCGACCGAAGTATGGGAAGCGGCGATCGCAGCCGACCTGAAAGGTGCCGATTACGAGCGTAAACTGGTATGGCGTACGGGCGAGGGATTCAACGTCCGCCCCTACTACCGTGCCGAAAACCTCGAGGGCATCCGGTTCCTGGGCTCGCAGGCAGGCGAGTTCCCCTACGTGAGAGGTACGCGCGCCAACAACCACTGGCACGTGCATCAGACCATCGAGGTCAAGTGCCCCAAGGAGGCCAACGCCGAGGCGCTCAAGCTCCTCAACTCGGGCGTCGACTCGCTGGGCTTCTCCATCGCCAAGGAGGACTTCTCGGCCGCTGACCTCGATCAGCTGCTCGCCGAAATCCACATCCCGGCCATCGAGATCACCTTCTGCGGCATGCACACCGGTCGCATCGCCGGCCTGGTGATCGACAAACTCGAAAAGGAGGGCATCGCCGCCGAGGCCAACGTCGCCTTCTGCATCGACCCCATCGTCAAGGGTCTCTCCCAGAAGGGCGACTTCTGCTCACCCAACGGCGAAAAGTGCTTCGCCAAGATCAAGTCGCTCATCGAGCGCACCCGTGAATACAAGCATATCCGCATCGTCACCGTCTCGGCCGGCATCTTCGCCAACTCCGGTTCGACGATCGTCGAGGAGCTCGCCTTCGCCCTCTCGGCCGGCAACGACTACATGGCCCGTCTGACCGACGCCGGTCTGGATGCCGACACCGCAGCCCGCAAGCTCCGCTTCTCGTTCGCCGTCACGTCGAACTACTTCATGGAGATCGCCAAGTTCCGCGCCGCCCGCATGCTCTGGGCCAACATCGTCAAGGGATACAACCCCGCCAAGGAGTGCGCCGGCAAGATGATGATCCACGCCCGCACGGCCGACTGGAACCAGACGGTTTACGACCCCTATGTCAACATGCTCCGCGGTACGACCGAGGCCATGTCCGCCGCTATCGCCGGCGTTCACTCGCTCGAGGTTACGCCGTTCGACGCCTCGTTCGAGGATCCTACCGAATTCTCGAAGCGCATCGCCCGCAACGTCGAACTGCTGCTCAAGCACGAGGCCCACTTCGACCAGGTCGTTGACCCGGCCGGCGGTTCGTACTACGTCGAGAACCTCACCCAGTCGATCGCCAACGAGGCCTGGAAGCTCTTCCTCGAACTCGAGGAGAAGGGCGGTTATACCGAAGCCTACAAGGCCGGCTACATCAAGGAGCGCATCGAGGCCTCGGCCGCAGCCAAGGACAAGGCCATCGCTACGCGCCGCCAGATCCTGCTGGGCGCCAACCAGTACCCCAACTTCACGGAGGTCGCCGGAAAGGAGATCACCCAGGAGGCCGTTACGCGCCACATGGCCGAAGGCAACACGCTGGCTCCCTACCGCGGCGCCATGGCTTTCGAGGCCATGCGTCTGCACGTCGACCGCTCGGGCAAGCAGCCCAAGGCCTTCATGCTCACCTGCGGCAGCCTGGCCATGGCCCGCGCCCGCGCCCAGTTCTCGTGCAACTTCTTCGGCTGCGCCGGTATCCGCGTAATTGACAACACCTTCTTCAAATCGGTGGAGGAGGGCGTCAAGGCCGCTCTCGAGTCGAAAGCCGAAATCGTCGTGGTCTGCGCTTCGGACGACGACTACGCCGAGGTTGCCCCGAAAGTCAAGGAACTGCTCGGCGGCAAGGCCATCCTGGTGGTTGCCGGTGCCCCGGCCTGCATGCCCGAACTCGAGGAGAAGGGCATCAAGAACTTCATCAACGTGAAGTCCAATGTCCTCGAAACGCTGAAGTTTTACCTTAAAGAGATGGGAATCTAACGATGAGAGCTAAATTTTCAGAACTCAAATACGAAGGCGCCCAGCAGAAGAGCTGCTGCGCCTCGAAAGGCTGCGGTCAGGTGGAACCGTGGCTTACGGCCGAGCGCATTCCCGTCAAGGGAACCTATACGGCCGAAGACCTCGAAGGCATGGAGCACCTGAACTATGCCGCCGGTATCGCACCGTTCCTGCGCGGTCCCTATTCGACGATGTACGTGATGCGTCCGTGGACGATCCGTCAGTACGCCGGATTCTCGACCGCCGAGGAGTCCAACGCCTTCTACCGCCGCAACCTCGCCGCCGGTCAGAAGGGTCTGTCGGTGGCCTTCGACCTGGCTACGCACCGCGGCTATGACGCCGATCACCCGCGTGTCGTAGGCGACGTCGGCAAGGCCGGTGTCTCGATCTGCTCCGTCGAGGACATGAAGGTCCTCTTCAACGGCATTCCGCTGGACAAGATGTCCGTGTCGATGACCATGAATGGCGCCGTGCTGCCCATTCTGGCCTTCTACATCGTCACGGGTCTCGAGCAGGGTTGCACGCTGGATCAGCTCTCGGGTACGATCCAGAACGACATCCTCAAGGAGTTCATGGTGCGCAACACCTATATCTACCCCCCCGAGTTCTCGATGCGGATCATCGCCGACATCTTCGAGTATACGTCGAAGAACATGCCGAAGTTCAACTCGATCTCGATCTCGGGCTACCACATGCAGGAGGCCGGTGCTACGGCTGACATCGAGTTGGCCTACACGCTGGCCGACGGTCTGGAGTATCTGCGCGCCGGTATCAATGCCGGCATGTCGATCGACGCCTTCGCGCCTCGTCTGTCGTTCTTCTGGGCCATCGGCATGAACCACTTCATGGAGATCGCCAAGATGCGCGCCGCTCGTATGCTGTGGGCCAAGATCGTCAAGCAGTTCAACCCGAAGAACCCCAAGTCGCTGGCTCTGCGTACCCACTCGCAGACCTCGGGCTGGTCGCTTACGGAGCAGGATCCGTTCAACAACGTCGCACGTACGGCCATCGAGGCCATGGGCGCTGCTCTGGGCCACACCCAGTCGCTGCACACCAACGCCCTGGACGAGGCCATCGCCCTGCCGACCGACTTCTCGGCACGTATCGCTCGCAACACGCAGATCTACATCCAGGAGGAGACGTCGATCTGCCGCGAGGTCGATCCGTGGGCTGGTTCCTACTACGTCGAGACGCTCACCAACGAGATCGCTCACAAGGCCTGGGAGCACATCCAGGAGATCGAGAAGCTGGGCGGTATGGCCAAGGCCATCGAGACCGGTATTCCGAAGATGCGTATCGAGGAGGCTTCGGCCCGCAAGCAGGCCCGCATCGACTCCGGCGAGGAGAAGATCATCGGTCTGAACGAGTACCGTCTGGAGAAGGAGGCCCCGATCGATATCCTGGCCGTGGACAACACCGCCGTACGCGAAAGCCAGATCAAGCGTCTGAAGGAGCTGCGCGCGACGCGTGACAACGAGGCCGTGAAGAAAGCGCTGGCCGCCATCACCGAGTGCGTGAAGACCAAGCAGGGCAACCTGCTCGAGCTGGCCGTCGAGGCCGCCAAGGTCCGCGCTACGCTGGGTGAGATCTCCGATGCCTGCGAGGTTGTCGTAGGCCGCTACAAAGCCGTTATCCGTTCCATCTCAGGTGTTTACTCTTCGGAAGTGAAAAACGACAAGAACTTCGAGCACGCCAAGGAGCTGTGCGCTGAATTCGCCAAGAAAGAGGGCCGTCAGCCGCGTATCATGATCGCCAAGCTCGGCCAGGACGGTCACGACCGTGGTGCCAAGGTGGTCGCTACGGGTTATGCCGACATCGGCTTCGACGTCGACATGGGTCCGCTGTTCCAGACCCCGGAAGAGGCTGCCAAGCAGGCCGTCGAGAACGACGTTCACGTTGTGGGCGTTTCGTCGCTGGCCGCCGGTCACCTCACCCTCGTACCGCAGATCATCGCCGAGCTCAAGAAACTCGGCCGTGAGGATATCGTCGTCATCGTCGGCGGTGTGATTCCTCACCAGGATTACGATGAGCTCTACCGCGACGGTGCCGCCGCCATCTTCGGCCCCGGTACGCCGATCGCCACGGCTGCCATCAAGATCCTCGAGATCCTGCTGGGCGAGTAACTCCTCCCTGAATTGACTTTCCGATCCCCTTCGGCCCCTCGGCCGGAGGGGATTTTTCGTGAGGTGGGGAGGATTTGTGAAGAGAAACTCCCGGGTAGATTAACGCGGGAAAGGACGCCGCCGGGAAGGATGGCACGTGAAAGGTTGGTGCAGAGAAAGACGCCACTGTGGCGGTGAGGAGAACGACGGCTCGGCGAATCGGAAAGTGTTTTTGGGAAACACCGATAAAAAATCCCGCACGACTCGCGGTCGTACGGGATGGTATCGGATCAGGAACAAGAGGTGTCAGAGGCAGGCCTCGAGGATGCGGCGGGCCATCGCTCCGTCGACGTTCCCGGCCTCACCGTAGTGGACGCCCGAAGCATTGAACCGGCGCTCGACCTCGGCAATTGTCTCCTGGCCGATCCCCTCCTCCGAGAGGTGCGTCGAGAGTCCCAGCGAACGGAAAAACTCCTCGGTACGGACCAGTGTCCGGTCAATACGCTCCTCATCGCTGCCGCCCGTAATGCCCCAGATCCGCTCACCAAACTGCAACAACTTGCCGTGCTTCTGGTCGCGCAGCACACGCAGCGTTCCGTTGATGACGATGGCCAGCGTAGCACCGTGGGTCAGTCCGTGCAGGGCCGTCAGTTCGTGGCCGATCATGTGCGTTGCCCAGTCCTGCGTCACACCCATGCGGATCATGTCATTCAGAGCCAACGTCGCCGAGAGCATGTACTCGGACATCGTGTCGTAATCACGCTCGTCGGAGAGGGCCTTCGGAGCCGTCTCTACGACCGTATGGAGGATTCCCTCAGCCCAGCGGTCCATCAACAGCGACTGACCCGGCGTGGTCATATACTGCTCGAGCACATGCACGAACGTATCGGCCAGTCCGCAGGCAATCTGTCGCTTCGGAAGCGAGAAGAGTGTCTCGGGATCGAGAATCGAAAAGACCGGATAGTGGCTGTAGAAGGCGTATTTCTCCTTGGTCTCGTAGCGCGAAATGACAGCACCGCTGTTCATCTCGGAGCCTGTGGCGGCCATCGTCAGAACAGTAGCCAGCGGCACGGTCTTCGAATAACTGCCCTTGAGGACGAGATCCCAAGCATCGCCGTCGTAGAGCAGTCCCGCCGAGATAAGTTTCGTACCGTCGATGACCGATCCTCCGCCTACAGCCAGCAGGAAGTCAACCTTCTTTTCCTTTCCAAGGGCGATGGCCTTGCGCAGCGTCTCCACCGAAGGATTGGCCTCGATTCCCCAGAATTCGATGAAATCACGCCCTTCAAGGGCCTTGACAACCTGGTCATAGACGCCGTTACGTTTAACGCTTCCGCCGCCGAAGGTGATCATGATACGACGGTCGGTCGGGATGAGTTCCGGAAGACGGGCAATCTGCCCCTTGCCGAAGACCAGTTTGGTCGGATTCTGATAGATGAAATTGTTCATAACAAAGAGGGTTTGTTGTTACAAAGATAACAAATTTTCGCAAGATTACGTAAGAAAGGCGCCACGCAGCCGAACGATGCGACGCGCAGACAACCGGGCAGAGAACCGGTCGGGAAAGAGTCTGTCCAAACGGGAACGGTCCGTAAAGGCGGCCGGAAAAGAGATCTGCCGCCTGTAGGCAGGACGAGAAGGCCATAGGGGTGAGGCAACGGGAGCAGAGAACATCCGAGACAGGAGTAAAAGCATTGGTGGCAGGAACAAAGGGCGTCGGTGGCAGGAGCCAAGGTACGGATCGAGGATGCATAGTTGAAACGGGAAAGATGCCTGGAATACAGGCAATAAAAAAGCGGGAAGAGGCGTTGCCTCTTCCCGCAAACCACTCAGGGATCACCGAGCGACAGGATTTCGCACCCGCCTTTCTCCGGTTATTTGAGCTCTCGGGTACTGCACGGTTACCGCGCCCCGATTACCACAGCCCCGGTTACCATACCATTTATGCACCCTCGGTTACCGTACCATTTACCGCAGCCCCTTTACAGCACCCCGGGCTTCTGCGGTCCCCGCAGTTAGAAGTACTTGCCGCGCAGATCCTGAATATCGGCCATCTGCTGAACGGCCGGCAGAGCAAACTGCTGGGCCATTCCTTCGGCCATTGCCTGTGCGCGAACCTTCTCACCTTCGGCGGTCTGCTTCTCCGAGGTCTGGATATCATCCACCTGGAAGATATAGAGCCCAGACAGGCCCTTCACAGGTGCCGACAAGGCTCCCTTCTCCGAAGAGGCAATCGCACCAACCAGACGCGGCTCAACACCGATGCCGTCGATATAGAATGCTCCGTAAGCCACACCCGAGAAGTCGCCGACCTCCGAGCCGAGGCTCTTGGCCTGCTCGTCGAGCGTCGAGCCCGAAAGCTCGTTGAGGATATAGTCGTACTTCTTGTCGCGCAGCACCTGGGCCCGAACCTGAGCCGCAACCTTCTGCAGCGAAGCATAATCATCGTCGTCAATATCGGTCAGCATGGCAATCACGTAATCCTTGCCTACGGAGAAAATCTCCGAAACATCGCCCTTCTTGGCACCGTATGCCCAGCGGGCCACGTCACGCGAGTCGTCCAGACCGCGGATCGTCCGATCGCCCTGAGTCAGCGTAGCCACACGCGGCGTCACGGCAGCCTCCGAAGCGGCATCGGCAAAGGCCTCCGATGACCCCTTGGCATTGACCATGAACGATCCGGCCTGGTTATGGATGTCACGGCGCGTTGCTGCCGAAGCCTCCACCGGATAGGTGATCGATGCCACCTGGAGATGCTTCGTGGGTTTGCCGGTACGGTAGATCTGCATCAACTGGATGGCGTCGCCCGAGGCGATCTTGACGATATCACCCGTCTTCACGCCGGCCAGTTTCTCGACGAATTCACCCGTAAAGGACGAGAAGGGAAGCACCCCTACGTCTCCGCCATTGGCGGCCGTAGCGTCATAGACCGAGTACTGCGAAGCCAACGCGGCAAAATCACCTCCCTGACGGGCCACCGTCAGCAAGCTGTCGGCCAGCGTCTCCTGCGTATAGGGCAGCACGATGTGGCGGATACCGATCGAGTCGGGAGCCACTTTCGAATCCAGCACACGGGCCATCGTCCACTCGTTGTTCTTCAGCACCGGTCCGTACATCTCACCGGCCATCAGAGCCTTGGCCTCCTCATCGGAAAGCTGGGCGGCGGTTACGTAATTCTCGGCAACATGTCCGTTGCGATTGCCCCGCACGAAGGCCTTCACATCCTCGGCGACGGCAAAATTCTTGCCCACCTCCGCAGCGTTCTTCTCCAGAGCCAGCAGGTCGTCATCCGTAGGCGAAACCTCGAACACGACATACGACAGCGTCCGCGACGGCGTCTGTTTGAACTGATCCTTGTGGCTGTTGTAGTAGGCCTTCAGGTCGCTCGACGAAACCGACACCAGCGAATCGGGCACCGAAGCGAACTTCTTGCCGATCCACTTGCCCGAGAAGGTCTCGTTGGCGCCCTTGACACCCTGAGCCACCTCCAGCGAATTGACGTAAACACCACCCTTGATCAGCCCGAAGAACTTTTGCATCTCACGCTCCATGCAGGCCTGTTCGTTGAGCTGCGACCACATCTGTGCAGCCTGCGGATTGGTCTCGGCCTGGGCCAGGAACTGATTGATGGCATCTACGCTGTACTGTCCCGTACGCGGATCGGTAAAGGCGTTGTAGAAGGTCTGCGAAGGCTGCTGACCGCTGGCCATGGCCATACGCTCGGACTCGGTCACACGCAGTCCCAGACGCTCGAAACCCGGCGTGTAGACATACTTGGCGATCAGCGACTGCCAGACGGCGTTGGCCAGCATGGCCGACTGCTGTTCGTCGCTCTCCTGCACGTTGTTCTGAGCCTTGATCTGCTCGTACTGGTCGTAATACTCCGAATAGTTGATCTTCTCGCCGTCGATCACGCCGACACGGGGATCATTGCCCGAGAAGCCCATTTCGGTCTTCAGGGAGAGGATAAAGGCCAAGAGGGCGAATGCGATGATGATCGAAAGCACGACGCCGAACTTGGTACGTAAGGTGTTTAAACTTGCCATATAAATGTTAATTATTCGTATTGTTTCGTTAGATCAGCCAAAGGTAGTAAAATATTCGCAAATAGAGGCCTGTATGCGTTACAATTTTTTCACCCGCGCCAGTTCGAGACGGGAACGCGTCGTGCGGAGAATCCGAACCTGGAGACCGTCGACGACGATCGTCTCGCCGGCGGCCGGAATCCCCTCGTAATTGTAGATGATGAAACCCGCCAGCGTATCGTATTCGCGGCTCTCCTCGATGCCCAGACCGTAGCGTTCGTTGAGATACTTCACCTCCAGACGGCACGAGAGGACATATTCGTCCGGTCCGACCTGTTTCTCGACCAGATCCGGCACATCGTGTTCGTCCTCGATCTCGCCGAAGATCTGCTCCAGCACGTCCTCCAGCGAGATGATGCCCGCCGTACCGCCGAACTCGTCAATCACCACGGCAATGTTCGTCCGGTGCTTGATGAAATTCTCCAGCACGAGTTGCAGCGGCATGGTCTCCGGCACGAAATTGACCTCCATCATCACATCCGAGATCTGTTCCGGACGCGTGAAAAGACTCTTCGAATTGACATATCCGATGATGTTGTCGATCGACTTCCGCCAGACGAAGATACGCGAATACTTCGTCTCGATGAAACGGTCGGCCAGCTGGTCGATCGTCGTCTCGTCGATATCCACAGCCTCGACATCCACGCGCGGCACCATGCAGTCCCGTACCCGCAGGTCGGCAAAATCCAGCGCATTCTGGAAGAGTTTCAGTTCGGCATCGGGTTCGGTGTGGGTCTCCTGCCCCCCGGCCTCGAGCAGCGAGGCCAGATCCTCGCGGTCAAACCCCGGAGCTATGTTCTTCTCCTCGACCCGTCGCCCCATAAGCCACAGAATTCCGTGCGACAAAAGCGTCGTGAAACGGGCTATGGGATAGAGCACGATGTAGAAGAAGTAGATCACCGGAGCCAGTGCCCGATAGTAGAAATTCGGGTCGTTGCGGAAGACCGACTTGGGCAGGAACTCCGCAAAGAAGATGATGATCAGCGTCGAAACGGCCGTATCAATGGCCACCGACCCCTCGCGGGCCAGCTCCTCCCACCCGAAGGCCGCATAGAGCTCCCGCAGGAGCATTGACATGGCCAGTGAATAGACCACCAGCGCAATGTTGTTGCCGACCAGAATCGTCGTGATGTACTGCCCCGGATGGCGGGCAAAGACCTCTGCTATGCGGTCAAACATCCGGTTCTGCTTGCGGTCGATCTCCAGCTTGAGCCGGTTCTTGCTCGTAAAGGCGATCTCCATCCCCGAGAAGAAGGCCGACAGCAGCAACATGACCACGATCAGTATGAGCGATTGCACCATAGCTTTCCACTTTTCTGTGTAGTCATTCGGCCTTGATGTTTCGCACGGGGCGCGGAGCCTCCACTGCGGAGCCGGCCGGAGCCGGTTTGGCCGACGGGACGGGGTTCGACTCCGGAACGGGCTTTACCGGAGTCGGAGCCGGACGCCCGGCCGCAGGCCGTACCGCCGAAGAGTCCGCCGATGTCGAATCGGCACGCTGCTTCATCTCCACCTCCATGCGTCCCTTCATCCTGCGGAAACGCCAGTCCTTGAACTCCTCGTCCGATTCGAATCCCTCGCCGATGAAGACGTCGCGACCGTTGTTCTGCACGATTTTCGAATCGACGTTCGAATAGATCTTCCCCGTACGCGCATTCCAGAAGAGCTGCTGCGTATAGAGCGTCTTGCCGTCGGACTTCTCCACCACGACATTGCCCTTGGCCTCCCACAGTTCGCGATTCTGGTAGTAGATGGCATAGTTGGCCGTCAGCACCGCATCGACCGACGAGAGCGAATCATCCTGGTAGGTCGTGATCTTGATTCCCTTGCGGAACTCCCGGTAGGGCTCCCGCGCCAGCGTATAACCCTCCAGCAGCGGCGTGACGAAATGGTACGAACGCCGTCCGTTCTGCGAATTGATGATCGACAGATCCTCGCTGTATTCGGTCATCATCGCCTCTTCGGCCGCCGACTTCGTATCCTGCGCCTCGCCCGAACACGAGAATAGCAAGATAGCACTCCCCACCACGGAGAGTGCTACCTGTGCGTATCGAGTGATGCGTTTCCTCATGGAAATGCGTTTCGTGCTCCCGGAGCGGAATTAGCGGGTGCGGACCGTCGTCGTGACGCCGGCTGCCGTACCGCAGGTCACCGTATAGCGGGCACCCTCCTGCAGCTCGTTGAAGAAGCACTCCTCCGAGTTGGGGAAGCGGCTGCGGAATGCCGAAAGCGAGGTCTTGGCATGCTCGAGGTACTCCGAGTCGCTCGGCAGCAGCTCGACGGCCTTGGCCATCGTGTCGTAGGCGGCCCAGAAGGTAGCCTGACCGGCGAATCCGCCGCAGGCGGCTGCCGACGAAGCATAGCACTGTGCCAGCACGAAATAGGGCACGCCGTCCTCCGGATTCAGATCACGGGCCTGACGGGCGGCCGATGCGGCCTCCGAAATGTCGTTGGCAACCAGACCCACCAGGGCGATGCGCACGAGGAGCTTCTGACGCTCGGCCGGATCCTGCTCGACGGCCAGCGCCTCGTTCAGGTAGGTCATGGCCTTGGCATAGTCACCCTTGTTCTGGAAGGCCTGGGCCAGGAACATGGCCGTCTCCGACGAGGGCTTCATCTGATAGTACTTCTCGGCGATCGTGAAGTAGAAGTCGCCGTCGCACTTGGCGCGCGACATCATTCCCACGGCCTGGGCCAGCAGCGCCTCATCGTCGGGTGCAGCCTCGATCTTCGCCCGGTAGAGCTTCTCGAGGTTCTCGCAGCTGGCCGCACCGCTCAGTCCGAACGCGGCATCGAACTGCGCCTTGTACTCGGCAGCCTCGGGATGCTTTGCGAAGAAGGGCTCCAGACGCTCGTACTCCGAAAGCACCTCGTCCGGCATCACCTCGTCCGTATTCTTGTAGTCGTCGCAGAGGTTCGAGAAATAGGCCACGACAGTCTCCGGATCGGTGTTGTCGCCACCGGCGGCAATGGCCTCGCGGAAGGCCTCACGGATACCGGCACGGTCGCTCGGCTTGTAGGTCAGATACTCACGGGCCTTACGGTCGAGAATATAGGCCGTGCCGCGCTTCGGATGGTCGCCGAAATACTTGTTGCGCAGATCGTAGATCAGCATCAGCGAGTCGACATACATGTTCTTCTCGTCAAGCGATTTGGCGCGGTTGATCTTGTTCTTGTAAAGCGTAATTCCACGCACGAAGGTATTCTCCGAGGCCTTCGGGCACTTGTCAAGCAGCTCTTTCAGATAGTGGGCGGCGGCATTGTAGTCCTTGTTGTCGCACGACTCCTTGAGGAAGTTGCTGTTCAGAATGTTCTGCTGACGCTCCTCGGGCGTATCACCCCAGATCGCGTACTTCGGATCACTGAAATCTTGAGCCAGCGCCGCGAACGCGAAGAGCGAGCATGCAGCGGTGAGCAGGAATTTTACGTTTTTCATTGGTCAGCTTAATTTTTGTTGTATTGTCGTTTGCCTTTATCGTTTTTGGAGTTTTTATCCGGGGATTAATCGTACTTGGGCCGCATGAACCAGTACTCGCCGTTCTCCTGGCCGGCGAAGAGCGTGAAGCCCACCGCAATCTTGAAATACTGCTGACGGACCAGTCCCAGCCGTTCGGCGACGTTGTAGGCGCGGCGTCCGTACTCAACCCCCACATCGACCGACGATACGGCCCACAACTTCACCGGAATACCGAAGCCCGCCGTCACGGCCCACTGTCCGAGGCGTTCGCCGTTGAAGGACTGGTTGTAGGTCCCGTAGCGGAAGCCCGCACGGTAGGACCACCGCCGCAGGAAATTTCGAATATCATACCGGTTGGGCGTAAACTCCACGCCCAGTTTGATCGTACTCGTATTGACATACTCGACCAGATACGACGTACGGTTTTCGCCCGTACCGCTCATACCCGTCATTTCAGAAGCCGTGTTGCGTCCGCCCCAGTTCTGGTAGACGTAATCCACGCCCATGGCCCATTTGGCCGTCTGGTAATAGAGGCCCACGGCCAACTGATGCGGCAGCACCAGCTTCAGATGCGTCGTATCGCCCTTGACCGTCGTGTTGTAGAGGTCGCCGACGTAGATCTTCTTGGTCACCTCCGGGTTCAGGTCGCCGCCGAAGTCGAACGCCGCGCCCACGGTCAGGATCCGCTTCTGATTCAGAATCGGGCTCCACTGTACGCCCACCTGTCCCTTGATGCTCGAGACGCTGTAGACGTCGCTGCCCACCGACGAAACGTAGGTCCCGTCACCGGTGATGGCCGTCGGGGTCATCACGAACGAACGGTTGATCGAGCCCCAGTAGTACTGGGCGGCCACGCCGATCGAGAAGTTCTTGAAGACCTCCCAGCCCAGACCGACCTTCACCTCCGTGATGTCGCCGTCGCCCTGGTAGTTGTACTGGATGTTGCCCACGTTGCCGTAGACGGGATCCGTCGGGTCGTACTCGTGGTAGTATTTCGTGCGGTAGCCCACCGAACTGTAGGGCGTCAGGCTGAAGCCCAGGCCCAGCCGCTTGGCCACCGGCAGCTGAAAGGCGATATCGTGGAAATTGAACGTATTGTAAACCGTGCTCTTCGCCTCGCCGGCGACCTTCTGCGAATTGTAGTAGTTCTGGCCCTCGAGACCGAAGTTGAAGAGGAAGGTCTTCTGCGGGGCGGCGCTGAATCCCGCGGGATTGAGCAGATTCACCACGCCCGTCGAACGCATGGCCACGCCCACGCCGCCCATCGACCGCATCGGGAGCGTTCCGGGGGTATTCACCTCACCGATTCCGTACATCGTATAGGGCGAGAAGGCATTGATACTGCTTGTCTGGGCCGCGACGGCAACAGGGAACAGCGCCGCTGCTGCGACAAGTAGCTTACTCAAGGTGTTCTTCACTGGCATTGTACTCTAAAATTCGATCCAATCCGCAAAAGACCAGATTACAATTTGCAAATATCGTGTTTTTAATTCTTTTCGCAAAGTATTTCGCGTCTCCTCCGGTAAAAATTACGCACAAATCGTCGATTTTTTCCCGCATCCGGCTCATATAGCCCTCGATTTCGAAGGTCAGCGAGTTCATCACCCCCAGCCGGATGGCCTCCTCGGTGGAGAGGCCCTGCAGCTCCTCGCTCCCGGTCGCCGAACAGAGAGGCAGCTTGGCCGTATAGTCGTGCAGCGCCCGGAAACGGGTCCGCATGCCCGGCGAAATACACCCGCCGCGGAAGGTGGCGTCAGCCGTCACCAGGTCGATCGTTACGGCTGTCCCGAAGTCGACGATCAGCACGTTGCGACCCGGATAGAGCACCGTGGCACCCACGGCGGCCGCCAGCCGGTCGCGGCCCAGTGTCTCGGGCGTACGGTAGGCGTTGGCGATCGGAACCGGCGTCTGAGGCGTGAATTCCAGCACGTAATCCGCGTGTTCGTGCACCTGTGAGAGGATCTCATCGGCATCGCCCCGTGTCGACTCCACGATGGCGCGTTCGGCCCGGTGTCCCGGCAGGATCTCCTCGAAAACCGACGGCTGGAGGTATCGCGTACTGGTCTGGGCAATGAGCCGTCCCCCGTCGAACGCGGCGAGCTTGACCAGCGAATTGCCTATGTCCACAAGCAGATTCAAAGCTCTTGCAAGGTTTTGTATGCGTCCTCCACGTCTTTGATATTCCTAACGGTCATCGCCAGCCGATTATTGTGCTGCTTGAGCACAAAACGGTCGGGATGTTGCGTCACCCGCTGCAGCAGCGTCATGAAGGTTTCGCTTTTATAATAAGGTGAATTCTCTTCGCCCACGAACTGCACGATCATCAGGCCGTTCTTGACCTTGACACGCTCCATGCCCAGGCGGATGGCCTCCCAGCGCAGCCGCACGACATTCAGCAGCTCACGCGCGGCACGCGGCAGCGGTCCGAAACGGTCCACCAGCCGGCTCTCGAAGGCCTCGAGCGCCGCTTCGTCCTTCGTCGAGTCCAGCTCGCGATAGAGCTTCAGACGCTCGGCCTGCTGCGAAACGTAGTCGTCCGGCAGCGACGCCTCGACCTCGATGTCGATGTGGGCGTCGTCGATGAAGTTCATGCGGCCGACGACCTGCTGCTCCTCCTGGCCCAGATCGGGCATCTGGAGTCCCTCGGCGCGCAGTTCGGCAATCGCCTCGTTCATGATCTTCTGGTAGGTTTCGAAGCCGATATCGGCGATGAAGCCGCTCTGTTCGGCCCCCAGCAGGTTGCCCGCACCGCGGATGTCAAGGTCCTGCATGGCGATGTTGAAGCCCGAACCCAGGTCCGAGAACTCCTCGATGGCCCGCAGACGGCGCCGTGCATCAGGCGTCAGCAGCTCGTCCGGCGGGGTGAGCAGGTAGCAGTAGGCCTTCTGGTTCGAACGTCCCACGCGGCCGCGCAGCTGGTGCAGGTCGCTCAGTCCGAAGTGCTGGGCGTTGTTGACGATGATCGTATTGGCGTTCGGGATGTCGATGCCGTTCTCGACGATGGTCGTCGACAGCAGCACGTCGAACTCCCCGTAGATGAAGTCCATGATGAGCTTCTCGAGCTGTTCGGCCGGCATCTTGCCGTGTCCCACCCCGACGCGGGCCTTCGGGCAGAGGCGCGTGATCATCCCCTGCAGCGTCGGCAGATCCTCCACGCGGTTGTGGACGAAGTAGACCTGGCCGCCGCGCGCAAGCTCCGTCTCGATGGCGTCGCGGATGATCTCCTCCGAGAAGACGTGCGATTCGGTGATGATCGGCTGTCGGTTGGGCGGCGGCGTCGAGATGACCGACAGGTCGCGCGAACCCATGAGCGAGAACTGCAGCGTGCGCGGGATGGGCGTCGCCGTCAGCGTCAGCGTGTCGACCGAGACGCTCATCTCCGTGAGTTTCTCCTTGGCCGCCACGCCGAACTTCTGCTCCTCGTCGATGATCAGCAGCCCCAGATCGTGGAAAACGACCTGTTTGCCCAGCATCTTGTGCGTGCCGATCAGGATGTCGATCTTCCCCGAGGCCAGATCGGCGCAGATCTGCCGGACCTCCTTGGCGGATTTCGTACGGTTGAGATACTCGACCCGCACCGGGAAGTCGCGCAGCCGCTCGCTGAACGAGCGGTAGTGCTGCAGCGCCAGGATCGTCGTCGGCACCAGCACGGCCACCTGCTTGCCGTCGCACGCCGCCTTGAAGGCCGCACGGATGGCCACCTCGGTCTTGCCGAAGCCCACGTCGCCGCATACCAGCCGGTCCATCGGCTGGTCGGACTCCATGTCACGCTTGACGGCCTCGGTGGCCGCCTGCTGGTCGGGCGTATCCTCCCAGCGGAACGAAGCCTCCAGCTCATGCTGCAGGTAGCTGTCCGGCGAGAAGGCAAAGCCCTTCGAGGCCTTGCGCTTGGCGTAGAGGGCGATCAACTGGCGCGAAATGTCCTTGACAGCCTTCTTCGTGGCATTCTTCAGCTTCTGCCAGGCGCCGGTGCCCAGCTTGTAGATCTTCGGCGGCTCGCCGTCGCCCGACTTGTAGCGCGAGATGCGGTGCAGCGAGTGGACGTTGACGAACAGCACGTCGCCATCCTTGTAGACCAGCTTGATCGCCTCGTGGGTCTTGCCCCCCTCGTTGATCTTCACCAGTCCGTCGAAACGACCCACGCCGTGGTCGATGTGGACCACGTAGTCGCCCGGACGCAGCTGGTTCAGCTCCGCCACGGTCATCTGTTCGTCGCGGCGGATCTCGCCGTTGATCCGGTAGCGCTGATAGCGGTCGAAGATCTGGTGGTCGGTATAGAGGCAGAGTTTCAGATCGTTGTCCACGAAACCCTCGTGCAGCGTCACGGCCAGCGACCGCACGACGGCCTGTCCGCGGCCGATCTGGTGGAAGATGTTCTCGAGGCGTTCGACCTGCGCCCGGTTTTCCGAAAGGATCCACGTCTCGTAACCCCGCAGCGCGTTGCGGATCATGTCGTCGGCCAGCAACTCGAAGTTCTTGTTGAACTTCGGCTGCGGCGAGGTCGAGAACTTCACGCCCGACGTCACGGGCCGTTCGGGCAGATTGTCGCGCAGGACGAACAGCCGGTTCTGCTGCAGATCCTCCAGCAGGCCGTTGCGGCTCGTCAGCAGCTGGTCGATCAGCCCGGGCTCTTCCAGATCGCCCAGCGTCTTGCGCCGCACGTCGTTCACCCGGCGCAGCACGAAATCCGCGTCGTAGAACCACCACGCCGCATCGGCCCCCGCAAAACGCGCCAGCGAAACCCGTGCCGCAGCCGTCTCGCCTCTGTTCAGGTCAGGGATGATCTCCACGCGGTCGAGCTTGTCGGCCGACAGCTGGCTCGAGATGTTGAACCGCCGGATCGAGTCGACCTCGTCGCCGAAGAAATCCAGACGGTAGGGTTTGCTCTCCGAGTAGGAGAAGACGTCGACGATGCCGCCGCGCAGCGAATACTGGCCCGGTTCGTAGACAAAGTCGACGCGGGTGAAGCCCCCGTCGACGAGCTCCTGTTCGAGCACCTCGATCGAAATCCGGGCTCCGACCCGCACCGCAATCGTCTTGCGCTGCAGCACCTCGGCATCGGCCACCCGTTCGGCCAGCGCCTCGGGATAGGTGCAGACCACCAGATACTCCCCCTTTGCGCCGCCGAAGGCCCGCAGGGCATTCATCGTGGCCGTGCGCTGCACCACCCCCTGGGCATCCTCGGCGCCGTTGGCCGCCGAGTGTTTGTACGACGACGGAAAGAAGCAGACCCGCTCTTCGTCGAGCAGGTTGTAGAAGTCATTGAGCAGATAGGCGGCCGCATCGCGGTCCTCGGCCACGAAGAGATGCACGCCGCCGCAGCGGGCTATGGCCGCTGCCGCATAAAACGACAGAGCCCCGCCGACCAACTCCTGGAGATGGACGGTGGTGCTCCGTTTCCGGTATTCGCGGCACAGGGCGTCGAGTTTTTTTGATCCGGCGGCGAACTGTGCCAACTGCTCGCGAGGGGTTGCCATGCCTTATTTCTCGATCAGATCGTTGTCCTTGCGGTCATGGTAATGGACATCGACGATGCCGGTGCTCTGATCCTCGACGATCTTCAGCCGCACCTTGTATTTCCACTCCCAGCGGCGGCGCAGCGACCAGAAGCCCTTGCGCAGGTACGAAGCCACGTAGGGGCTGACAACCAGCTTGATGAACTTGTGGCCGCGATCCTCCGTGAGGAACGAGATCTGGTTCTCAATTTTCTTGTCCAGCAGCACCGTCGGCTCGATCCGCCCCGTACCGTTGCACGTCGGGCAGACATCCGAGACATTCTCCACGGCCACCGGACGCACCCGCTGGCGCGTGATCTGCATCAGTCCGAACTTCGTCAGCGGCAACACCGTATGCTTGGCCTTGTCCGTCGCCATGAGCTTGACCATCTCGTCGAACAACGCCTGCTTGTTCTGCGCCTTGTGCAGGTCGATGAAGTCGATGATGACGATACCGCCCAGGTCGCGCAGACGCAGCTGGCGCGCAATCTCCTTGGCGGCGGCCAGGTTCACGTCCATGGCCGTCTGTTCCTGGTTGTCCTCGGCCTTGGTGCGGTTGCCCGAGTTGACGTCGATGACGTTCATCGCCTCCGTGTGCTCGATGATGAGGTAGGCGCCGCGCTTCAGCGACACGTACTTGGCAAACAGCGACTTGATCTGTTTCGAGATGTCGAAGTTGTCGAAGATCGGAACCGTCCCCTTGTAGAGTTTGACGATCTTCTCCTTCTCGGGATCAATCTCATGGATGTAGTTGCGGATCTCCTTGTACATCGCCTCGTCGTTGACGGCGATCTGCGAGAAGGAGCCGTTCAGCGAGTCGCGGATGATCGTGTTGGCGCGGTTCATCTCGTTCATCAGCTGGGCCGGAGCCTGTGCCGCGCAGCGCTTGATCGCCCCGCAGGTCTTGCGCCAGCGGTCGATCTGGGTCTGGATGTCGTGGGCAACATCCTCGTCCTTGGCCTCCATGGCCGCCGTGCGGATGATGACGCCGAAGTTTTTCGGCAGCACCTCCGTGGCGATGCGCTTCAGACGGCGTTTCTCCTCGGCCGAGCGGATCTTCTGCGAGAGGTAGACCTTCGACGAGAAGGGGACCAGCACCACGTTGCGGCCCGCCAGCGAGATGTCCGACGTCAGACGCGGCCCCTTGGTCGAAATGGCCTCCTTGGCCACCTGGACCATGATCTGCTGTCCGACCTGGAGGTAGTCGCCGATCTTGCCCGTCTTCTCGATGGGCGGTTCGAGCTTCATGGTCTCGACGCGCATGCCCCGCTTTCCGGGCTGTTGCGAGTTGACCAGCTTCTGCAGCGACGGGAACTGCGTTCCCAGATCAAGGTAGTGGATGAAAGCATCCTTTTCGTGCCCTATGTTGACGAATGCCGCGTTCAGACCCGGCATGATCTTGCGCACCTTCCCGAGGTAAATGTCTCCCACGGCAAAGCCCGTCTGACACTGCTCCTTGTTGAGCTCGACGAGCACCTTGTCCTCGCACAGGGCGATGGTGATCTCGGTAGGGTTGACGTTTACGATTAACTCTCTGTTCATTTATATCTGATTCCGCGTCCGGGTGTCCGGGGCGGTTTGGGCTGAAATTAGTACAAGAGCCGCATTTTGGGATGAAGTGGCGGCGAACTCCAATGGAAAAGTCCGCTTTTTCCCGCAGGAACCGGGGGACGGAGCGGTGACGCCGCAGCGTCGGATGACCGCAAACCGGAGGGGCCAAAGCCCCGAAAAGATGGATTTCCGAAAAATAGGTAAAGCTAAAGGAACCCGGGGGCCCCTTTAGCTTTATCTATTCGTTAGCACGAAGGTGCTACCCTACTTTTTCTTGTGACGGTTCTTGCGCAGACGTTTTTTGCGCTTGTGGGTAGCCATCTTGTGACGCTTATGCTTCTTTCCGTTTGGCATAGTGGTTAAATTTTAAGAGGTTCTTTGTTTATCGTTTATTTTACCTTCGCTGCAAAGCTCTTTGCGGGCTTGAAAGCGGGGATGTTGTGCTCGGGGATGGTGATCGTCGTATTCTTCGAGATGTTGCGGGCCACTTTCTTGGCACGTTTCTTCACGATGAAGCTTCCGAAGCCGCGAAGATACACATTATTCTTCTGGGTGAGCGACGTCTTGATACTCTCCATGAAAGCCTCGACGATAGCCTGCACCTGCACTTTCTCCACGCCGGTGCTCTTAGCGATTTCGCTTACGATATCAGCCTTTGTCATATCTGTTAATAAATTAAAATATTAAGTTCATCCGATTGATTCGGAGTGCAAATATACGCTTTATTTGAAATTCCGCCAACAAACGGCCATTTTTTTTCAATTTTTTCTCGACCCCGTAGCGCTCACGAAGCCAGCACGATAACCCGACAAAAGCAAATCCCGGGCCAAAATCCGAACACGCCGCCGCCGGCCCGGGTTCGGTCGGCCGCCCGGACTTCCACACGCCTGCCATCACCCCGAAATCCCAGCCGCGACAATAAAGCGCAGGATTTTTGCGTTTGATGGTAAAATCACTAATTTTGTAATCCCTAAACCGACACTGGCATGGTCAAAATACTCTGGGTCGACGACGAAATCGAACTGCTCAAACCGCATGTCTTCTTCCTCAAGCAGAAGGGCTATGAGGTCGACACCTGCAACAACGGCTACGACGCCATCGACATGGCGACCGAAAATGCCTACGATCTGATCATCCTTGACGAGATGATGCCCGGCATGACGGGCCTCGAAACCCTCCCCAAAATCAAGGAGGTACGCCCGACAACTCCCGTCATCATGGTCACCAAGAGCGAGGAGGAGAACATCATGGACAAGGCCATCGGTTCGAAAATCGCCGACTACCTGATCAAGCCCGTCAACCCGAACCAGGTGCTGCTGTCGATCAAGAAGAACGTCCACCAGCAGCAGCTCGTCACCGAACAGACCACGGCCGACTACCGCTCCGAATTCGGACGCATCTCGGCCTCGCTGCAGATGGCCGAGAACTTCTCGGACTGGTGCTCGCTCTACCGCAAGCTCACCGCCTGGGAGATCGAACTGGGCGAATCCACCGACGAAAGCATCAAGGAGGTGCTCACCTATCAGAAATCCGAAGCCAATCAGGAGTTCTGCAAGTTCGTGCGCCGCAACTACTACAACTGGATCAACCGCCGCTCGGACGATACACCCGTGATGTCGCATACGCTCATGCGCACGAAGATCTTCCCCGTGGTGGACGAAAACCCGAAGACCACGTTGCTGCTGATCGACAACTTCCGCTACGACCAGTGGCGGGCCATCTCGTCGCTGCTGCGGGGCTACTACGACGTGCAGCAGGACGACTTCTACTGCGCCATCCTCCCCACGGCCACACAATATGCCCGCAACGCCATCTTCGCCGGACTGATGCCGCTGGCCATCGACAAGCTGATGCCCCACAAGTGGCTCAACGACAACGAGGAGGGCGGCAAAAACCAGTACGAGGAGGAGTTCCTGCGGCGGCTCATGAGCCAGAACGGCAAGACATGGAAATTCTCCTTCGACAAGCTCGTCCGCCCGGAGCAGGGCCGCAAACTGGTCGACAATATCCAGAAGGTCTACGACGCCGACTTCTCGGTGATCGTCTACAACTTCCTCGACATCCTTTCGCACGCCCGCACCGAGACGGACATCATCCGCGAACTGACCGAGGACGAAGCGGCGTTCCGTTCACTGACCCGCTCGTGGTTCGAACACTCGGATCTCTACACCATCCTGCGGCTGCTGGCCGAACGCGGCCATACGGTGGTCATCACCTCCGACCACGGCACCATCCGCGTGGACAACCCGGTGAAGGTGACCGGAGACCGCGAAACCTCGTCGAACCTGCGCTACAAAACGGGCCGCAACCTGGCCTACAATGCCAAGGAGGTCTACGAGGTACTGCGTCCCGAGGACATCCAGCTGCCGTCGAGCAACCTCACCTCGAGCTACATCTTCGCCTACAATTCGGACTTCCTGGTCTACAACAACGACGCCAACCGCCACATCCGCTATTACCGCAATACGTTCCAGCACGGCGGCATCTCGATGGAGGAGATGATCGTGCCGTACATCGTTCTGAAACCGAAACAATAACACGCCATGAGAACCATCCATATCACCTCGCAGGAGGAGCTTCCGCACGTGGCCCGCGCGGTCATCGAATCGCTGGGACGCCGCACGGTGGTGGCCTTCCGCGGCGAGATGGGTGCCGGAAAGACAACGCTCATCCGCGAAATCGCCGCCCAGCTCGGCGCCACGGACACGGTCACCAGCCCCACGTTCGCCATCGTCAACCAGTACAAGGGACAGGGCAACCGCCTCATCTACCACTTCGACTTCTACCGCATCAACGACGTGCGCGAAGCCTTCGACTTCGGATACGAAGAGTACTTCTACTCGGGCGACCTGTGCCTGGTGGAGTGGCCCGAGAAGATCGAACAGCTGCTGCCCGACAACGTCATGACGGTACGCATCACCGTCGACAGCGAAACGGCCCGCACCTTCGAAATCGACTGAGCGGCCGTTGCCGCACAACCCGCCCGTCAGGGAAGAAAGGCAACATCCGCCCGCAGGAGGCGACCGAAGGGCCGTGTGCGGGCGACAAACACACATATCCCGTCAAAACACCCATGAAAATGCAGGAATACATCTCGAAACAACACCAGATTCTGCGCCCCGCAGAACAGATCTATGCGGTGATCAGCCGCTTCGACAACCTCACGCCGGCCCTGGCCGACCGCGTCGAGGAGTGGCAGGCCACGGAAGACCGCTGCTCGTTCAAGGCCAAGGGCTTCACGGTGAAGCTGCGCATGGAGGAGCGCGTCGAGCCCAAGCACGTCAAGATCGTCGGTGACGAGGGGGGTGTGCCGATGGACTTCGCCTTCTGGATCCAGCTGCACCAGGTATCGGAGACGGACACCCGCATGCGGCTGGTGCTGCACATCGAACTCAACATGATGATGAAGATGATGCTGGGCTCGAAGCTCCAGGGTGCCATCGACCAGATCGCCGAAGGAATTGCCCGGGCGATGAACGCCGCCCCGCAGTACTGATCCCGCCCCGGATCGGAAACGGAAGCGACGGCTCCACGGAGAATTCCGGGAGCCGTCGCCCGATTTTACGCCCCACGCAACCGCGGGAGGCGAAGGAGGGCGCCGCCATGCGGCACCCACCGCAACAGAAAGCAGGACCGCGGCGGAGCTCTTCGCAACGGAAGGGTGTTCATCGGAAGCGCCTCCGAAGCGGGAGCCCGCGGACGGTCAGATGCGCGGCTTCTGGGCCATGCGGATCACCAGCGAAAGAGCCTGGATCAGCAATCCGTAAATGACCGGAATGCAGGCGACCCGCAGCCCGCCGGCCAACACCGGGAATGCAACCTCCCCGGCCATGCGGACAAAGCCCATCGCCTGCGAGAAGCCGAGCAACGTGCAGACGGCTCCCGAGACAAGGGCCAGCGATCCGATCTCGCGCACCCAGGCAGGTGCTTTCCAGGCTGCAAAAAGCAGGCCGACCAGTTCGAGCGTCAGCAGAGTCATGCCCCACAATCCGCCCTCAATAAAAAGTTGGAACATAGGCAACGGTTTTAGAAGATTTTTCGGGATCAGCCCCTGATGCAAAGGTAGTGCGGAGGCGGGGCAGCGTCCAAAAATCGGGGCTGTCGAAACCCGCTGACACCCGGTAGAAACCCCTCAAAAGGGGTCTGAGGGCCGGCGGCGCCGGGTTGCGCATTGCCGGCACGGAGAAATTCGGCTATATTTGCCGCTGAAGAAAAAAGGATCCGCAATGAAACAGAATCTTCCCCTTCTCTGGTGGATAGTCTCGACGCTGCTTTTCGCCCTCGTGTTCGGAGCGCTGGGCTACGAAGCCGACCAGGCGCTGCTGCTGGCCGTGTTGTTCCTGCCCGGGCTGGTGGTGTTGCGCTACTTCGTCCCGCAACTCGAGGGCGAAAAGCGCCCCAGGGTCATTGCCGACACGCTCTATCTGCTGGCCGCCGTCGTGGCACTCGAGTATCTGGCGCTGGTCTTCGGCCATCGGATCGTCTTCGACACGCAGCCCGAGACCTTGCCGGGGCTGATCTTCAATCCGCTCTTCATCGGGCTGCTGCTCGTGGCGTTCATCCTCCCGGAGCGGGCCCTCGAACGGTATGCCGAACGTTTCGAACAACGCGACACCCCGCTGCGATTCACCTCCGAGCGGAAGCGGATCTCGATTGCGCCGTCCGAGATTCTCTACGTCGAATCGAACGACGACGAGGTGTGGATCCACACGGCCGACGGCGGAGCCTATCGCACGAAGACCCGCATTTCACAGTGGGAGGCGCTGCTCGACCGGCGTTTTCTGCGCATCCACCGCTCCTATATCGTCAACACGGAGCGCATCGAGGAGGTGCGGCCCACCCGCATCCGGATCGGCGACCGACAGATCGAGATCTCGCGGAAATACAAGGAGGAGGTCCGCCGCCGGCTGGGCAGCGAGCCGTCGACGAAACAGGAACGGGCCCAGGAGCCGGGCGTCGGAGCGAGCGAATGAAGCAACGCGGCCGGGCGGGCGGATGGAACGGGCGGCAGGAGAGCCGTTTCGCGCCCGGGCGGGCAGTCGGGGCAATATCGATAGCCTGCCAGGGGTTCATACCAATAATTAATGCCCGCAGTTGCAATCAGCCGCCGGGATCAGCCGGGATCAGCCGGGATCAGCCGAAATCAGCCGCGCATCGCCTCGGCCACGCGGCGAACGGTCGGAAAGGCCGTGCGAAGATGTTCGGCCGCCTCGGCCGGCGTACACCACACCACGCGTTCGATTCCCTCTTCGGTCTGCGGCTGCAGCGCCGCAGGAGCCGTCGGGCGGAGCTCGAACCAGTGGGTCTGTTTCAACTCCCAGCGTGCGGTCTTCGGAAACCAATAGGCGTGCAGCGTCGCGCACAACGGCCGCACTGCCCGGCACGCCACACCCGTCTCCTCCTCCACCTCGCGGGCGGCACACTGCTCGAGCCTTTCGCCCGCCTCAAGGTGTCCTTTGGGCAGGTCCCAGCGGCCGTTGCGATGAATCAGCAGCCACCGTCCCGCGTCATCGACCACCACTCCGCCGGCCGCCTCGACCCACGCGAACTGCCCGGCAAAGGCATTGAAAGTCGTCTCGGGCGAGGATGAAACCACCGCCACGGAGTTGTGCGATTCGAGAAAATTCAGTATCTTGGTACGCGATATGCCGCCGTCGGCTTCGGCCGCCACGGCATACCACCCCGCGTCGGGGGCCGAAGCGGTGAAAATCACCGCCTTGTCGGCAAAATAGACCGTACGATTCATGGTGTGAACGATTTTTTCGGAATCCAAAATTACGAATAAATAGGACAACCTCAACGAAAATGAAAAAAATCATCCTGATGATGGCCCTTGCAGCTGTGGGGCTGGGCGCCTGCGACCGGCAGCGTCCCGAAGCCCTGAAGATCGACAATGCACTGACGGCGGAGGAGATCGCCGCCGGGCGGTTCACTCCCGAAGTGATGTGGAAAATGAGCCGTGCGGCCGCTTCGTCGCTCTCGCCCGACGGGCACACGCTCCTCTATCAGCAAACGGATTACAACGTGGCCGAAAACCGCGGCGTAACGACCCTCTGGGTCGAGGATCTCGCCTCGAAGGCCGTCACGCGCCTGACCGACTTCACGTCAAACAGCCTCGCGCCGCGCTGGAGCGCCGACGGCGGGAAGATCTACTTCCTCTCGGACCGCAGCGGTTCGATGCAGGTGTGGGAGATGTCGCCCACGGGCGGCAACGTGCGCCAGCTTTCGGATCTGAAGGGCGGCATCGAGGGATTCGGCATCTCGCCCCGCGGCAACAAGGCATGGTACGTACAGCGCGTGCAGGCCGCCGACCGCCGTTCGGCCGACATCCACAAGGACATGGACAAGTCTCAGGCCCGCATCTATGACGATCTGATGGCCCGCCACTGGGACTATTGGGACGAAGGCGAGTATCTGCACCTCTTTGTCGGTGACTTCGGAGCCGAGGGGCTGAAGCCGGGCACGGACATCATCGGCGCCGAGGCGGCGTGGGACACTCCGCTGGCCCCCTACTTCGACATGGCCGAGATCGCCTGGAACAACGCCGGCACGATGCTGGCCTACACCTGCAAACCGCTCACCGGCACGGCCTACGCCGTCTCGACCGATTCGGACATCTTCGTCTACGACGTCGCTTCGGGACAGACGCAGAACATCTGCAAACCCACGAACTTCAACACCGGAGAGTTGATCGAATCGTCCCGGGACAACCTCCCGGGTTATGACAAATACCCCGTCTGGTCGCCCGACGACCGGATGATCGCCTTCCTCTCGCAGCGCCGCGCCGGCAACGAGTCGGACAAGTCGCGGCTGTTCCTCTACGACTGCTCGACGGCCGAGATGCGCGACCTCACGGAGGCGTTCGACTACAACGCGCAGAACGTCGTCTGGGAGGGCAACGACCGCGTATGGTTCATCGCCCCGATCGAGGGCACGTACCAGATCTGCCGCGTGGCCGCGACCGACGGCGAGGTGGAGGTCCTCACCAAGGGCGACCACAGCCTGACGGCCTTCACGACGGGCGGCGGCCGCATGGTGGCCGAGCGTTCGACCATCTCGTCGGCCACGGAGTTCTTCGAGGTCAACACCTCGGACGGCTCGCTGACCCAGATCTCGGCCATCAACGACGCCATCTACAAAAACATCCGCATGGGTGAGGTGCAGAAGCGCTGGGTGCGCACCACCGACGGCAAGCAGATGCTCACGTGGGTGATCCTGCCGCCCGACTTCGACCCGGCCCAAAAGTACCCGACGCTGCTCTATTGCGAGGGCGGCCCGCAGAGTGTCGTGGCCAACGGCTGGAGCTATCGCTGGAACTTCCAGCTGATGGCCGCCCAGGGCTATGTGGTGGTGGCCCCGAACCGCCGCGGCGTACCGTCGTTCGGCCAGGAGTGGCTCGACCAGATCTCGGGAGACTACTCGGGGCAGAACATCCGCGACTACCTCTCGGCCATCGACGACGTGGCCCGTGAACCGTGGGCCGACGAGGAGCGCATGGGTTGCGTCGGCGCCTCGTACGGCGGCTACTCGGTCTACTTCCTGGCCGGCTGCCACAAGAAGCGCTTCAAGGCCTTCATCGCCCACTGCGGCATCTTCGACTTCGACTCGATGTACGGCGAAACCGAGGAGCTGTGGTTCGTCAACAACGACTACGGCGGCCCGTACTGGGACCGAGACAACGCCACGGCCCAGCGTTCGTATGCCAATTCGCCCCACAAGTTCGTCGAGAAGTGGGATACGCCGATCCTGATCTTCACCGGCGAAAAGGACTTCCGCATCCCCTACACGCAGTCGCTCGAAGCCTTCACGGCAGCCCGCGTACGGGGCATTCCGGCCCGGCTGGTGGAGTTCCGCGACGAGGCGCACCAGGTCTTCAAACCCCAGAACTCGATGGTCTGGAACCGCGAATTCTTCGGCTGGCTCGACCGCTTCGTCAAAAAGGCCGAATAGGCTGATAATCTTCCCCGTAAAAGGCTCTCCGACCGCCGGATCGGAGAGCCTTTTCTGTTCGAAATGTCGCCGGGAGACCCCGAAAAAGGGAGGGTTTCATGATGAAAAACCGGGCGTTCGTTGAATTTATTTCCAAAAACGGCCTCCCGCGCCTATTTTTGCAGATGTTCAGATAAAAGAATTCGTACATGATGAAACGTTGGACAACCCTGCTGCTCCTGCCGCTTCTGGCCGCCTGTTCGAAGGCCCCGGAGGTCGCGACGGATCCGGCAGCACAAACCATCGAGGTCGCCATCGGTTCGGGTCCGCGGCTCGACATCACCACTCAGTCCGCCACCCGCACCACGCTGGACGAGGAGGGCACGCAGGTGAAATGGCAAACAGGTGACCAACTCGCACTCTGGGCCGTGAACTCCGCCTCGCAGCGCGTGATCGAAGCCGCCACCTTCAGTCTCTACCACTACAACGCCTCCTACAATTCGGCCAGCTTCCGGGGCTCGATTCCCGCCCTGGCCGAGGATACCTATTCCTATTATGCCGTTTCGCCCGTCCCGGCCGCAACCGACGGTCTGCAGGTCTCGTACGACATTCCGGCCGTACAGGACGGAACGTTCCACGGCGAGTGGGACGTGATGGTGGCCAAGCCCGTCACGGGAGAGGCCCTGCGCGAACACGACCGCAAGGATGCAAACGGCATCAGCGACAATTCGGACATCGTCAACCTGCAATTCGCCCACAAGATCCACGTGCTGAAAATCACGCTGCCGAAGAACGACCTCGGAGAGCCGATCACGGAGATCGAACTGACCTTCCCGACGGCCGTTACGGGCCGTCTGACGGTCGATGCCTCGAATCCGGAGGCCGACGCCACGTTGAGCGGCGGAAGCGAAACGCTCACGCTCCGTTTTGCCGAACCGAAGGATGCCGGCGACGTAGTCTACGCCATGATCGCTCCCGTGACGCTCGAAGAGGGGGAACAGATCTCGATTCTGGCCATCGGTGAGAGCAGCGAATCGGAGTCGCGGACCTTCGCACCCGCCAGCGCCGACCGCACCTTTGCCGCCGGCCATACCACCCCGATCAACTACAATGTTCCGGGGCTCGGGCGCATGTTCACCCGGCTGAATTTCCGGCTGGACGAGGCGGGAGCCAACACGCTGGGCGAAGAGATTGACACCTTCACGGTCACGGCTCCCGAAGGGTGGGTCTTCGAGGACGGCACCCGCAGCCGGACGTTCGACGTCACCGGCACGGGCGACTACCTGGTCCGCTTCCGCGACTACCCCAACCAGACGGCCGAAACATCCGGATTCCAGGTGACGTACGATTCGGAACATGCACTTCTGACCGAAACATTCACGCTGCCGGCCGTCACCCCCGAGACGCTGAATCAGGTCGCCGCGTTCCGCGTGCCGTACCTCTTCGAGGAGGACTTCAGCGGTGTCAACGGCGCGGGACACGACGATGACAAGTATACCGGCGACGCAAGCGGATACGACCTGCAGGACATGAATCTTCCAGGGTGGAGCGGACAACGTGTCGGCAGCAACGCCGAGGCTCGGGCAGTCCGCGTACACTCCCGCCATGAAGGTGCCTGGGGAATCAACGCCTACTACAACGGACGAATCACCTCGGCCCCGCTTTCGAATCTGAAGAGTTCGACACAGCCCGTCTCCGTAAAGATCACGTTCCGGACCGGCGGCTCCCACGCAGGAACGGCCTACGGATCGAACTTCTGCCAATTCGGAACCACCACCAACACCGGCAACATGCTCTACAGCGACACCGACATGACGGCCGTAGGCGACCGGTTGACCATCCCCGGAGAGTGCAGCTACACGAACATACCTCATGCCATCGAGACTCTTCCGGCCTTTCCGGCAACCAAAGAGACCCGTCTCTCCTGGAAAGTCACCAACGACGACAGCAAGTCTCCGTTTGGCGGCAGTTATACTTCCTATTACGTCTATCTGGACGACATCCGCGTCTCAATCGCCCAATAAACACGACACCGCCATGAAAAACTACCTGTTCACACTGTTGGCATCGGCGGCCGTCGTGGCCGGAGGATGCTCCAAAGACGAATCACCGGCATCGGCCGACGGATACGGAACCCTCCGGATCCTCTGCACGCCCGATGCCGCCATCACGACCCGCGCCGAAATCGCCACCTCGCCCGTACCCGAGGCCGGAGAGTTCGCCCTGCGCATCACCGGAACGGACTACGACCACTCGTGGACGAGCGTTACGGAGTTCAACGAGGCGCAGCCGCTTCTGCCGACCGGCGAATACACCGCCGAGGTCTCCTTCGGCGACCCTGCGGCCGAAGGGGCCGGCAAACCCTGCTACCACGGAACAAAAACCTTCCAGATTCTCCCGCGCAAAAGCATCTCGGAACAGATCGAGGCCCGCATCGTCAATTCGCAGGTGACGGTCACCTCGACCGAGGCGTTCCGCACCTACTTCCACGACGCCGTCTTCACCGTCACCACGTCGGCCGGCAACCGCTTCACCTTCAAGCCGGGGGCCGAGACGCAGGACGAGGCGGTCTTCGTGGCGGCCGGCACACGGCTCACCCTCACCGGTGAGGCCATGCTCCAGAGCCAGACCGGCACGGCCTTCGACCGTCCGTACACCTTTCCCGAGCAGACCCTCGAGCAGACCGTCGCCCGCACGCGTCACACCTTCTGTTTCGACGCCCGCGACAACGGCAGTGCCACGGTGACGATCAACCTCTACGACGAATACCTCGACGAACGCACCTTCGAGGTCGAACTGAACGACGATTCCCAAAAAGATCCCAACGCATGAAAACGACTCGAAATATGAAATTCTTTACCGGATTATGCTCGGCCCTGGCCCTGAGCGCCCTTCTGCTGACGGGCTGCGTCAACGAAGAACCGCCCTACAAAAGCACGGACAACGGCTCCGCGGAGGCCGGGACAACGGGTTATCTGAGCGGCGAGACGCTCTCGCTGCGCGCCATTGCCGACAGTCAGACCGACGTCCGCCCCGATGACACGGAGGATGCAACCCAGACTCCGCCGCAGGCAAACGCCGCCACCCGGGCCGATGTCGCGACGGACAACTACCACGTGACAATCGTCAACTCGGGCGACCAAAGCCCGGCCTTCGACGGCACCTATGCCAAGTTGAAGAGCCGACTCGCCGAAGGTCCCATGGAGCTGCCGATCGGAAGCTACGATCTGACGGTCCGTTCGCACCGCGACGAAGAGCTCCAGGCCGCAGCTTGGAACATGCCGGTCTACGGCACCTCCCGCTCCTTCACGATCACGAAGGATGTCACGACCTCTCTCGGAGAGATCGTCTGCACGCTGCAGAACATCAAGGTGACGCTGCTCTGCTCGGCGGATCTGGCCGAGCAACTGGCCGATGACACGAAAGTCGTCATCTCGCTGGGCGATGCCGCGCTGGAGTTCGACAAAGCACACTGGGACGGCAGCCAGGCCGCCTTCTTCCTGCCGGCCGGCGAAGAGAATACGCTCGACTTCGTCCTCACCGGAACCTTCACCGACGGCGGGGAGGCCGGTTTCACCCGCACGATCTCGGGCGTCAAGGCCGGTCAGTGGCGCAAGATCGAACTGGTAATCGTCTATGCCGATCAGGGCAACGTGAAGTTCGACATTCAGGTCGACAGTTTCGTCCTCGACCAGACGATCACCATCAACGGCACCGAAGGTCTCTGGGAGCCGCTCTACGTCGAGAAACCGCTTGTCGAAGCCCCCTCGCTCGTGTGGACAGGCCACGACTTCGGGGAGACGTTCCAGTTGACGGCCTCGATGTTCGACGAGGAGGGGCTCTGCTCGGAACCCTTCGAGATCGTCGCCACGGTCCCCGGCAAGGTGGCCCGTTTCGACATCGCCATCTCCTCGACCAACGAAGACTTCATGGCCTCGCTCCGCAGCCTGAACATCGAAAAGTTTGACCTCTGCTCGATCAGCGGAACGGAGGCCACCATGCTCCAGGGATTTGGATTTCCGGTCGGCGACCAGATCAAGGGACTGACCTCCAAGACCCTCAACATCGGCGGACAGCTGCCCTCGATGCTCTACAACTTCGAAGGAACCCACACCTTCGCCTTCACGGTGACCGACGAGGAGGGACAGAAGGCCTCGGCCACGCTGACCCTGCTGGTCGACAAGGCCCACGAAGAGGGCGGTGCAGGCAATGCCCCCGCGATCGTCATGGTGACCGACGACCACAACCTGGCCGAGCCCTACGTGATGAACGAAATCAAGGATATCGAGATCACGATCGCGGCCCCGAACGGCGGCATCCGCGAACTGCTCGTCACGGTCGAGGCCCCGGCGCTGGAGCCCCTGCTGCAGGAGATCGGGCTCGGGGGGCTCGTCACGCCGGGCATCGACCTCTGCCATCCCGACGAGACGGCCGCCGAGGTACTGGGTTCGGTCGTCGGATTCCCCGTCGGCAACGAGGTGCTGGGCCAGCTTTCGATCCCCTTCAAGGTGGAGAAGGACTTCGTCGAGATCCTCGCCGAGCTCGAATCCGCCGAGAGCCCCTGCACCTTCAAGTTCCATCTGCGCGTAACGGACAACGCGGGTGCCTCGACCGAGGCCACGCTGACGCTCGTTCAACCTGCCAAATAGTGTAGCATGAAACGATTATTGACATACCTGATTCCGGCCATGGCGCTGATGTTGGGCGCCTGCTCGAAGCAGGGCGACGAACTCGCCCCGGAGACTTCGGCCGGAACCCTCACGATGCGGATCTCCACCCGTGCGGAGGCCGCCGGCGACGGTTCGTATGACCCGATGGAGCACCTCGTCGTGCGGATCTACAACGGCAACGGCGAGCTGATCCGCAAATACGCCTCGAAGGAGGAGCTCCCGGAGCGGCTCGAGCTTATCGCCGGACAGTACCGCGTGGCGGTCGAGGCCGGTGAGGCGGTCGAGGCCTCGTTCACGCAGCGCCTCTACAAAGGCGAGGAGCCCTTCACCGTGACGGCCGGCGAGAATACGCCCGTCGAGGTGAAGTGCACGCTGCAGAATACGGCCGTGGCCACGCTCTTCGAGGAGAGTGTTACCGAGAACTTCGGTTCGGAGTTCGAGGTGCGGGTGATGGCGGGCGACACCTTTGACGCCGACCGCACCGACGCTGCCTCGACGCTCCGCTACACGGGCGATGCGACCGGTTACTTCACCCTCGGCGAGGGGGTCAGCAGCCTCTCGTGGCGGTTCCGCGGCGAGCACCCCTCGCGCGGCACGATCGAAAAGAGCGGCACAATCACCGACGTGAAGGCCCCGGGCCGCTATACGCTGACATTCCGCTTCTCGCCCGACCTGCCGGGATTCATCGATGCGGTGGCCATCCGCGTCGTCGATAAGACCGACGATTTCGACGATACGATCATCTGGAGCCCCGATCCCACGATCAAGGGCGACGGGTTCGAACTCTCGGAGAAACAACAGTACACGGGAGGCGAAAAACGATTCCAGATCACAACCGTCAAGCCGACGGCCACGGCCCGGATGAACTTCAACGGCAAGCAGTACGACCTGCTCTCCGAGGCTTCGACGCCCGAAACGGCCGGGCTGTCCGTGGTGAAGAACGCCGAAAACGCCCTTACGGTGACCCTTTCGGAGGCCTTCTTCGCCGGATGTCCGGGCGGCGACCATCCGCTGCGTCTGGAGGTGGCCGACAACGGCGGCGGACAGGGTGATGCGGAGTGCATCTTCACGCTGCAGGGCGTTCTGACTCCTTCCGCCGCGGATTGCAATCTGTGGAACAATACCGTCACGCTGCGGGCCCTGGTATTCGATCCGGCCGTATCGTCCGTCACGTTCGGCTTGCGCTCGAAAGGGGGCCAGTGGCAGGAGACGGCCGGTTCGAACACCGGCGACGGAACCTGGAGCGCCACGTTCGGCGCCGAATGGGAGGAATCGGTCAACGAAAACGGACAGACGATCTATACCCCGAAAGCCGGCACGGGCATCTGGGCCGGCAGCGAATACGAATGCCGTGCCGTGATCGACGGCAGCGAAAGCCTCGCCTCGCTGACCACAACCGCCGGGCAGACCATTCCGGGCGGCGACATGGAGGACGGCTCGATGAGCTGCTTCAACAACAACCACGGCTCGTTCTGGGACAGCGGCAACAATTCGATGAGCAGCCCGCTCTGCGTGCAGAGCACCTACAACGGCATGGAGGGCAACCACTGTGCCCGTCTGCAGGCCAACAAACCGATTCTGCTGGTCAATCTGGCGGCCGGCAACCTCTTCACGGGCAGTTTCAACCAGTCGGGGACCAGCGGTACAGTCTCCTTCGGACAACCCTACGACTGGCAGGCCCGCCCGCGTATGATGCGCCTGCGCTACTACGCCGAAACGCTCGGCACGGTCAACCAGAACCAGCACAGCGGTCCGCTGGCCATCGGATCGCAGGACCAGGCCCGCATCTACGCCGCCATCGTCGATTGGAATGCGACACACAGCGTCACCTCGGGATCAAGCTCCCCGAAGGGGGTTTGGGATCCCGCCAAGGGCATCTACGGAGGTGACAACACTACCGAAGCCTCCGGACGGATTATCGGCTACGCCTCGCTGCTGATCACCGAGCAGTCATCGGGCGGCGAGATGATCACGATCGACCTGCCGTTCCACTTCTACGACGCCTCGGCCAAACCGTCGGGCAGCTACACGCTGGTCATCTCGTGTGCCACGAGCGCCTACGGCGACTTCATGAACGGCTGCACGTCGAATGTCCTCTACGTCGATGACTTCCAATGGGTTTACTAACGATTAAACGCTTCACGATGCGCCATATACTCAGCATTCTGTTTCTTGCGGCCGTGGGTCTGCAGGCGTCGGGCCAGACGATCCGCTCCCGGGAAACTCTCGCAACGGACTCGCTCGCCCATACCCGGACGTCGGAACAGCCGCACCGCACCCTCACGGTCAACGAAATGCGCAGCCAGCGCGGCCTGACCGACACCCACAACCTCTTCATTCCCAAAGGTCAGTGGATCTTCGGCGGTACGGCCTCCTACTCGACCCATACCAATCAGAGCTACCAGTTTCTGGTCATCGAGGGAATCAACTCGACGGGCTATACCTTCAAGGTCAGTCCGATGATCGCCTACGCCTTCCGCAACAACATGGCCCTCGGCGGACGATTCATCTATTCGCGCACGCTGCTCAAGCTGGACAAGGCCTCGATCAACTTCGGCGACGAAGGTTCGGGCGTCGAACTCAACGTCCGCGACTACTATGCCCTGCAGCACAACTACCAGATAGCGGCCATCTGGCGGCAGTACATTCCCCTGGGCCGCAACAAGCGTTTCGCCCTCTACAACGAAATGTCGCTGGCCGGCGGCGGCAGCCAAGCCCGCTTCGCCAACGACTCTCCCGTGAAGGGCACCTATCAAAAGGGATACTCCTTCTCGCTGGGTATCTCACCCGGCATCATCGCCTTCGCCACCAACAACATGGCCGTCGAGGTGAACGTCGGCGTGATGGGTATCACCTACGACCACACCGAACAGGTCCACAACCAGGTCACCGTCGGCGAACGCAACATCAGCCAGATGAACTTCAAGATCAACATCTTCTCGATCGGCCTCGGTGTGGCCTTCTACCTCTAAATCCGGAATGCCATGAAACGTATCTTCCACATACTTGCCGCTCTCTGCATCGCACTCCCAGCCCTGGGCCAGAGCCGCGCCGAAGACTCCTTCACCGCAGCCGAAACCCCGACGGCCAACCCGCTGTCGGGCGAAACCCTCACCGACGCGTCGGTCATCACGCAGAAACAGCACTTCCTGCCCACACGCCGGCGCATCGACCGTGAAATCAACAAGATCAAGTTCGCCTACAAGGGCGAGGTGATCATGGGTCTGACAGCCTCCTACGGCACGCTGTCGAGCGACGACACCGATGTTCTGCTCATTCTGGACAACATCAATGCCGACGGATCGGTGACCACCATCAAGCCCTTCGTCGGATACTTCTACCGCGACAACCGCTGTCTGGGCGCCCGATTCGGATACAACTTCATGAGCGGTACGCTCGACCAGGGCGGACTCTTCGACCTGGGGGAGAACAACAACGTCTCGCTCAACATCCCCTATCTGAATTTCAAGAGCAGCAACTACTCGTTCGGCATCTTCCACCGCTCCTATGCGGGGCTCGACCCGAAGGGGCGCTTCGGCCTCTTCGCCGAACTCGAACTCTCGGTCTCGACCGGTACGTCGCGCTTCTCCTACGAATCCGAAGGCAAGGTCAAACAGACCTACAGCGACAACACGCAGCTCAAATTGGCCTTCAACCCCGGAGCCGCGGTCTACATCTTCCCGAATGTCTGCGCCACGCTCTCGTTCGGACTCGGCGGCATCCAGTACACCACCGTCAACCAGCACGACGAACTGGGCAACAAGATCGGAACCCGCGAGGCCTCGAAGATGAAGTTCAAACTCAACATCCTGGCCATCAACATCGGTATGACCTTCCACATGTGGGACAAGAAAAAGAAATAACGCATGAAACGACTCATCAGTTATCTGCTCGCCGGAGCGATGTTCGCCGGTACGTCGTGCATCTCCAACGATATTCCCTATCCGACGGTCGAGGTGGCCATCAACAGCCTCTCGGGGGAAGGTTTCACGGTCGCGGGCATCGATCTGGCAACCCGCACGGTAACCCTCTCGCTCGAGGAGGCCACCGACATCCAGCAGGTCCGCATCGACGAGGTGACCTACGCCGTCACCCCCCACAACACCAACATCGACCATCAGCTCTTCATGGACAACATCCGCCCGTCGCGCCCGCTCACGGGGACGTTCGATCTGCGCATGCCGATCTACGTCACCCTGCACCTCTATCAGGACTATGAGTGGCAGATCGTCGCCCAGCAGGAGATCACGCGGAGCTTCCGCGTCGAGGGGCAGGTCGGAGCCTCGGAGTTCGACCTTCAGAACCGCATCGCCACGGCCTACGTCGCCAAGGATGCCGACCGCAGCCGCGTGACCATCACCGAACTCAAGCTCGGTCCCGCCTCGACCGACGCCGTCACCACGACCTACTCCCCCACCCTGGAGGAGCTCTCCACGCTGGACTACAGCTCGCCCGAGGCCGACGATCCGACGGCCGGGACACCCCACTTCGTCGACGTCACCTGCCACGGCCGCACGGAACGCTGGGTGCTCTACGTACTGCCGACCGACAAGACGGTGCAGACCGAAGCCGTCGATGCCTGGTCGGGTGTCGTATGGCTGCGCGGTTCGGGCGTCTCGGGACAGCCGATGGGCTTCCGCTACCGCGTCGGTGAGGAGGGCGAATGGGCCGAAGTCCCCGGCGTGAAGATCGAGGGCGGAACCTTCTCGGCCGCCTTCGCCGCCGAACCGCTGACGACCTATCAGTTCAAGTCCTACTGCGGCGACGACGAGAGCGACCCCACGACCGTCACCACCGAACGGGCCGAACAACTCCCCAACAGCGGTCTGGAGGAGTGGTCTCAGCCCGCCAACCCGTGGCTGCCGTTCCTCTCCGACCTGACCGGCAAACCGATCTCTCCCTTCTGGGGCACGGGCAACAACGGCTCGGCCTCCCTGAGCAAAAAGGACAACGTCACCACCCCCGACGAGAGCACCGTACGGCCCGGATCCACGGGTACGAAATCGGCCAAACTTGCCAGCAGAAAGGTCCTCATCAAACTGGCCGCCGGCAACCTCTTCGCAGGAGAATTTGCCGCCACCAGAGGTACGGACGGCATTGTCAACTTCGGCCGGCCCTTCACGCTGCGCCCCACGGCCCTGCGCGTATGGATGAAATACAACAGTGGAAAGATCGACTTCGTGGGTTCGAACATGCCTGCCGGCGAGACGATCCAGACGGGCGATCCCGACAATGCCGCCATCTACATCGCCCTCGGAACCTGGACCAAGGAGAAATACGGCATGGGCAAGAACGGGACCGGCGACGATCAGAACGGCGGCAAACCCTTCGGAACGGACGCCTGCCCGGTGAGCATCGACACCCGCGACGTGAAGACCTTCTTCAACCCGCAGGGCGAGGATGTGATCGGCTACGGGGCACGATTCTTCTCCGAGAGTGTCGCCGACTGGACACAGATCACCATCCCGATCGACTATCGGTCGACCAACGAGGTCCCGACGCACATCATGGTCGTCTGCTCGGCTTCGCGCTGGGGCGATTACTTCACCGGCAGCAGCGAAAGCACCCTCTGGGTCGACGACATCGAACTGATCTACACCCCCGTCGAGAGCCTCGAGTAAACCGTCCCGAGGCCCGGCGACCGGGATGTCCCCGACGACACCCGGCCGAGTACAAAAAAAGGCAGCGCTTCGGAAATCCGAAGCGCCGCCTTTTCGATTATCTGTCGGGGATTACCTCCCGGCAATGCGACAGTACTTGTCGTAGCGTCCTAACACATCATCCACATAAGCCAGGGTCTGACGGCTGCCGGTAAACCG
This sequence comes from Alistipes megaguti, assembly GCF_944320325.1. Taxonomy (NCBI): domain Bacteria; kingdom Pseudomonadati; phylum Bacteroidota; class Bacteroidia; order Bacteroidales; family Rikenellaceae; genus Alistipes; species Alistipes megaguti. The sequence goes on along the minus strand of NZ_CALUHA010000011.1, from coordinate 15,017 downwards.
GCCGCACTTGACCACCTCGTTCTCATAGTATTCGGGCTCGGCCTTCAGCGTCAGATAGCGAGCCACCACCTCCCACGAGTTGGGGTCCTCGCCGTGCACGCGGGCCAGGCGCCGCGCATCGCTCACATGGCCGATTCCTCCGTTGTAGGAGGCCAGCACGATGCTCATACGGTCCTTCTCAGGGGTCCCCTCCGGGAGTCGGAGGGTCGACTGAATCTCCGTCATCAGTTTGTTGGCCAGCCAGATATTGGTTGCGGGATCGGCGATCCGTTCGGTCGGGATCTCGAAATGGCGGGCCACCGAGGGCATGATCTGCATCAGTCCGCACGCCCCGCTGCGCGACGTAAGGTCGGGCATGAAGCGCGATTCGTGGTAGGCAATGGCGCTCATCAAACGCCAGTCATGACCCTCCTCCTCGCTGATACGGCGAATCAGGTTGTCATAGGCCGAAATCACATACTTGCCCTCGGCAAGGGGTACATAGCCGATTTCGGCCTCATCGTTCAGCGACTGATCCGTCACGGGAGCGCTGAAGTGGGCATTAAAGCCGTAAAATGTCGTAAAAATGGTTAAGAACGCAAACGTTAAAACCGTCTTTTTCAGCATAAAATGTTGTTTTGCGGGCAGCTTATACCGCGCAGAACAGCACGCTAATCATAGAATCCCCAGGAGATGCCGATCTTGAACATACCCGGATTGAGCGGGTAACGGGCTGCCGAGAAATACTCTCCGTTTCCGAACAGGCCCTTGTTCAGATGCTGATATTTCAGGAAGATCCGCATTCTCTTCCACTTCGCCATCACGAAGGCGTCCATGTAGGGATAGTTCCCCACCTCCTCCTCGCGCTGGTTGTAGTACACCGACAGTGCCGGATTGTATCCGGGCGCATAATATCGCGTATTATAACGTCCGTCGAGTCCGATCTGCAAGCGCAGGATGTCGCGCACGACCCAGAATTCGTAGTAATACGACAGGAAGGCGCTCAATAGCGGAACGGGTACAACTTCTTGATTCGTGCTCCACTGCAACAATACCCTGTGGTCCAAATGAAGTCCGCCGAGGCGGAAATCCTTGCGGGCATACACGCTCGTGAGGCTTACGCTTCCATTGTCCTGGGCGACGTTGCTGTCCGATCCGTAGTAGATCTTGTTCGTCACGACGCCCTGCCAGGCTCCGACTTCGAATGCGTAGTCGGGAACCGAAAACTTGACCTCCAACCGAGTCTCATTCTCCTTGTTCAAAGGAGTGTCCCATATATAATGGTTCGAGAATAGATTCTCCTGCCAGTAGGTTGGCGAGCGGCGCTCCATCGTGAAGCGGCCTTCGAGAATCAGGGGGTGTCCGCGGAGATAACCCGTCAGAGCGAGGTGCGCTCCCACGCTCAGGTCTCCGCCTCTGTATCCCGACGGGTAGAACTTCAGGTTCCCGTCCCAGTCGACATACTTCTTTATCTTGCCGCTGACGGAGCCGTAGGCAAACCAGCTGGTCTTGCGTTCGGTCGTATAACGCCCCGTCAGGTAATCGTCCAGTTTGAATTGCGAGTAGGTGTGCAGGTCGAGGCCCACACCCGCGTCAATCGTTCCGACCACGCCGTTCCGGTCCCAGGGCTGCGCCTGGACGAAGACCCGGTTGGAGATGACCCGTTCGTAGATCGAGTCGCGCGTCTCCACCGGATTGATGTACCAGTGGTCGTAGTAGTTGTGTTCCGCGGAGACGAACTGTCCGTTCTCGTCGCGATGGTCGCGCTCGTTGGTGTAGGGCTTGTTCAGATCCGTATAGATCTTGCTCCACGAACTGTACTCGAACGAGTGGCCGATGTAGACGGCCGACAGACCGGCCATCGAAAAGTCACTCTCGGTCAGACGCTGCAGCGGAATACCGTAGGACTGCGTCAGGAAGAAGCCGTTGTTGCGGTAGACATTCTTCGCCTCGGCATCGGCCAGACGCATCGGTACGCCCGAGGGCATGCTGAACGTCGTGTCGGCGATGGCCCATTTGCCCACCACGCCGCCGTTTTCCTGCTGTTCGATGTGGTTGTTGTAGTAAGCCGCATGAACCGAATAACGGCGTCCCGTATGGCTGAAGGCCAGCGAGAGGTTGTGGTTCTTGGTCCGCGACCAGAGGTAGAGTCCGCGGGTGCCGCGCGACTTGTAGTCGACGTTGAAGCCCGTCGTCGGCGAGATGTTCTGGGCCACCATGATGCCGAAATTCTCCTCGCGGTAACGCTTCTGGCCCGACTCCGCGTAACTCATCCGGATCATCGGCCGCTTCGTGTTGTAGAAGGGGACGTTCTCCATATCGTAGGTGTACGCGTAGTAGGGACTCGCAAAACTGAAGTCAAAGAACTGCGGCCGTCGGAAGTAGTTGAGCGGCAGTGACGTTTGTCCCAGCGCGCCCTGGGCGATGTCGCCCACATCCTCGCGATAGAACGGATAGTCGATCCGGTAATCGGTCAGGGTGGTATCCAACGGGCCGATCTCCACGCGGTTGAAATCGCGCTTCACGTGCCACATGAAGTTGTTCAGCGCGCGGATCGAGTCGTTGAAGAAATAGGACTCTAACGGCTTGCGGATTTTCCGTTCCTTTTTGGTGGTGTCCTGCTGTTGCTGGCCCTCTTCGTCGTCCTCGGTCTGTTCGTAGGGGTTCGAGCCGTAGAGCGCACCGCTCTGTCCGTTCTGCATGGCCCGCCGCAGGGTGCTGGCATCGAAGCCCTGGGCGTGCAGCGCCGCGGGGACGGCCATCAGCAGACCGAGCAGCAGCAAGGGCAATATGCGCTTCGTAAGTCCCGACATCACTACCAAAGAGCGGAAAACCGCGGCAAAGATAATTAAAAATTTTTAATTTCGCAACTATTTCTCTTTCCTACAGTCCGTTGCGGGGCTCGCGAAGTGTTTCACGGCCGAGATCAAGACGTAGATCACGACGATGAGCGGAATGGCCCGCCCGCCCAGCGCGACGAGCAGTACGGCGCTCACGGCCAGGAACGTATAACGCAGTTCGTTCCCGGCCCAGCCGAAGCCGTGGAACTTCAGGGCGAACATCCGCAGGTCGGAGACCATCAGCCAGGCGGCACCGAGTGCCACCAGTACGAGGCTCTCGCGCGAAAAGACCATGCCGTAGCGCTCGACCAGCAACCCAAGCGAAGCGCAGAGCATCGCGGCGGCCGGGATCGGCAGTCCGAGGAACTCCGAACGCTGCGTATCGTCGATATTGAAGCGTGCCAGGCGCAGCGCCCCGAAGGCGGCGTAGAGGAAGATCACCAGCGCCACGGCACCGTCGGGCAGCCAGTATCCGGGCATTGCGCCATAGAGGGCGTACATCACCGCCGCGGGAGCCAGTCCGAAGGAGATGTCGTCGGCCAGGGAATCGAGCTGCAGCCCAATGGGCGAATCCTGATGCAGCAGTCGTGCGACGAAGCCGTCGAAAAAGTCGAATACGGCGGCCAGCACGATGAGTGCAAAGGCCAGCGTCAGAGAGCCCCATGCCAGGGCCGAAACGGTCGCCACAGCACCGCAGAGCAAGTTGGCCAGCGTGAGCAGATTGGGTATCGTGAACAGTCTGATCTTCATTTCCGGACAGAAATTAATCACTCCAATAGGCGGCAAAGTTACTAAAATATTTTTATCTTTGTCGAAGTTAACTCCATATAATAACTTATGGCGAGCAATAAATATTGTGTCATCATGGCGGGCGGCATCGGGACCCGTTTCTGGCCCAAGAGCCGGCAGTCGATGCCCAAACAGTTCCTCGACATCCTCGGAACGGGAAAATCCTTCATCCGCCACACCTACGAACGCTTTGCAAAGATCGTCCCGGCGGAGAATTTCCTCGTGGTGACGAACGACAAATACCGGCAGCTCGTGCTGGAACACCTCCCGGAGCTCGACGAACGGCAGGTGCTGTGCGAACCCGTCGGACGCAACACGGCCCCGTGCATCGCCTATGCAGCCTACACGCTGATGAAGGCCAATCCCGACGCCGAGATGATCGTCACCCCGTCGGACCACCTGATCCTCAACGAAGAGGACTTCCGCTCGATCATCGCCGAATGCCTCGACTTCGCCGCCGAGCACGACGCGCTGATGACCGTGGGCATCAAGCCCACCCGCCCCGACACGGGCTACGGATACATCCAGGTCTCCGACTCGCAGCCCATCAGCAAGGTGAAGTGCTTCACCGAGAAACCCGACCTCGAACTGGCCCAGGTATTCCTCCAATCGGGCGAATTCTTCTGGAATTCGGGCATCTTCATCTGGAAGGTGCGCTCGATCATCGAGGCCTTCGAGAAGTACCTCCCCGAGCACCATGCGCTGTTCAGCGGCGTGATGCGCGCCGAGGGCACCGCGGCCGAACGCAACGTCGTGGAGATCGCCTTCTCGGAGTGCCGCGCCATCTCGATCGACTACGGCATCATGGAGAAGGCCGACAACGTCTACGTACGCTGCGGCGAGTTCGGCTGGAGCGACGTCGGCACCTGGGGCTCCGTCTACCAGCACTCGCGCAAGGACCGCTATGCCAATGCCGTCCCCGAGGAGGGGTGCTACCTCTACGACACGCGCTCGTCGATCGTCTCGCTGCCCAAGGGGAAGATCGCCGTCATCAGCGGCCTGAAGGAGTACATCGTCGTCGACACGGACGACGTACTGATGATCTGCCCCCGCTCCGAGGAGCAGAATATCAAGAAATTCATCGACGAAGTGAAGTTCCACAATGGTGACAAGCATATCTGATCTCTACGAACTCTTCCGTTCGCATCCGCACGTCTCGACCGACACGCGGCGCATCGAGCCCGATTCGATCTTCTTCGCCCTCAGGGGGGCCAACTTTGACGGCAACCGCTTTGCCGCCGAGGCGCTCGAAAAGGGGGCCGCGGCAGCCGTCATCGACGATCCGGCGGCGCTCGCCGACCCGCGCATGAGGCTGGTCGACAACACACTGACGGCCCTTCAGGAGCTGGCCCGACAGCACCGCCGCACGCTCGGCATTCCGATTCTGGCCATCTCGGGCAGCAGCGGCAAAACCACCACCAAGGAGCTCATTGCCCGCGTGCTGGCCGCCCGTTACAGGGTCTACGCCACGCAGGGCAATCTGAACAACCACATCGGCGTGCCGCTGACGCTGCTCGCAATGCCCCCCGAAACGGAATTCGGCATCGTCGAGATGGGGGCCAGCGCCCAGGGTGAAATCGCACAGCTGGCTTCGATCGCCGAACCGGACTACGGCCTGCTGACCAACATCGGACGGGCCCATCTCGGCGGTTTCGGCGGCCCGGAAGGGGTGCGGCGCGGCAAGGGCGAACTGTTCGACTATCTGGCCGCACACGGCGGCCGCGCCTTCGTCCTCTCGGACGACGAAACGCTCAACTCGATGGCCGCCGAACGCGAATCGTTGGCCGTGGAGTACTATCCGGCATCGCTGGCCGACGGCTTCGAGACCCATCTGGAGGGTAACTACAACCGCTTCAACGTGGCAGCAGCCGTGGCCGTGGGACGCTGGTTCGGGGTCTCCGATCAGAAGATCCACCGCGCCGTGGCCGACTACGTGCCGGACAACCACCGCTCGCAACGCATCGAAACCCGTCGCAATACGGTCATCGCCGACTGCTACAACGCCAACCCGGGCAGCATGCGCGCCGCCATCGAGAATCTCCTTGCGGAGGAGCTCGGCGAACGTAAACACCGCGTGTTGATTCTGGGCGACATGCTCGAGCTGGGCGAATGGTCGCTCTCCGAACACGGCACCATCATCCGGCAGGCGGCCCGGGACCCCGAGGCCGAACTGATCCTCGTCGGCGGGGAGTTTGCCCGGGCCTATGCGGCTCTGCCGGAAAAACCGGCCCGCGTGACGCTCTGCCCTTCGTGCGAAGAGTTGCGCCACCTGCTGCAGACGGCGCCCGTCGACGATGCGCTGGTGCTCGTCAAGGGCTCGCACGGCATCGGTCTGGAGAAGATCCTCGATCTTCTATAGCAGCAGAACGCCTCAAACCGCGAAAACGGCCCGTACGAAATCCATTGACCGGAATCCGGCCATCCGACCCGGAAAGAGAGGCCCCGCACCGCAAGTGCCGGGGCTTTTTCGTGGGTTTTTCCGATTATTTTGCTATTTTTGCCATCAATAATAAAAAGACCAAACGTAACAACATTTTCCTAATGACACTGAACGAATACCAGCAACATGCCCTCGAAACGGCCATCTACCCCGAAGAGAGCCGTATCGTCTACCCCACGCTCGGGCTGACGGGCGAAGCCGGCGAAGTGGCCGACAAGGTCAAGAAGGTAATCCGCGACTCGAACCGGGAGTTCTCCCCCGAGAAGCGCCTCGAAATCGTCAAGGAGATCGGCGACGTGCTGTGGTACTGCGCCACGTTGTCGCACGACCTGGGCTACGACCTCGACGAAGTGGCCCGCATGAATGTCGAGAAGCTCCGCTCGCGCATGGAGCGCCACCGCATCTCGGGCAGCGGCGACAACCGATAACCGCCCCCGTGAAACGTTCACCCACACAAAGCGCCCGACTCATGAAACAGGAAGAAACACCCCGCACGTCGCTCCCCGAAAACGCCTACCGCGAACTCAAACCCGGGGAAAACTATACGCCGGTCATGCCGGCCTCCTCCTCGCCCCGCGAGGTCACCCCCTACTCCGTAGGAATGGGCATCGTGATGGCCATCATCTTCTCGGCCGCCGCAGCCTATCTGGGTCTGCGCGTCGGCCAGGTCTTCGAGGCCGCCATCCCGATCGCCATCATCGCCGTCGGCATGGGCACCGTCCTGGGCAAGAAGAACATGCTCGGAGAGAATGTCATCATCCAGTCGATCGGCGCCTCGTCGGGCGTCATCGTCGCCGGTGCGATCTTCACCCTCCCGGCCCTCTACATCCTCGGGCTGGATGCCGCCTTCTGGCAAGTCTTCCTCTCGTCGCTCTTCGGCGGTCTGCTGGGCATCGTGCTGCTGATCCCCTTCCGCAAATACTTCGTCAAGGAGATGCACGGCAAGTATCCCTTCCCCGAGGCTACGGCCACCACCGAGGTGCTCGTCTCGGGCGAAAAGGGAGGCAATCAGGCCAAACTGCTCGCCGTGGCGGGTCTGATCGGCGGTCTCTACGACTTCGTAGTCGGCACGTTCGGACTGTGGACCGACGCCGTCTCGACGCGCATCTGCGCCTGGGGACAGGTCGCCGCCGACAAGTTCAAGGTCGTCTTCGGACTGAACACCTCGGCCGCCCTGCTGGGGCTGGGATACATCATCGGTCTGAAATATGCACTGATCATCACCGCCGGCTCGTGCCTTGTGTGGTTCGTCATCGTGCCGGTGGTCGGCTCGCTGGCCGAAGCGCTGGATCCCGCAGCACTGGCCTCGCTGCTGGGCGTGACGAACGAGAAGCTGCTGGCCGACCCCTCGGCGCTGCTCTCGGCCGAGAACCTCTACACCTTCATCGGCAAGCCGATCGGCATCGGCGGTATCGCCATGGCCGGCATCATCGGCATCGTGCGCCAGTCGAAGATCATCCGTCAGGCCGTGGGTCTGGCCGTCTCGGAGTTCGGCGGCGGCAAGACGGCCGCAGCCTCGACGGAGCGCACACAGCGCGACATCCCGATGAAGCGCATCCTCTCGATCCTGATCGCCACGCTCGTCTGCGTCTTCGTCTTCTTCCACTTCGGACTGCTCGACAACTGGGTGCAGTCGGTCACCGCGATTCTGATCGTCTTCATCATCGCGTTCCTCTTCACGACCGTGGCCGCCAACGCCATCGCCATCGTGGGTTCGAACCCCGTCTCGGGCATGACGCTCATGACGCTGATCCTCTCGTCGCTGGTGCTCGTCTCGGTGGGTCTGAGCGGCACGACGGGCATGACCGCCGCGCTGATCATCGGCGGCGTGGTCTGCACGGCCCTCTCGATGGCCGGCGGATTCATCACCGACCTCAAGATCGGCTACTGGCTCGGCACGACTCCCCGCAAGCAGGAGGCGTGGAAATTCCTCGGCACGTTCGTCTCGGCAGCGACGGTGGCCGGCGTGATGATCGTACTGAACAAATCCTACGGCTTCGTGGGTGAAGGGGCCCTGGTCGCTCCGCAGGCCAACGCCATGGCCGCGGTGATCCAGCCGCTGATGACCGGCGGCCAGACCCCCTGGATGCTCTACTTCTGCGGTGCGGCGCTGGCCCTGGTGCTGACGGCCATCGGCGTGCCGGCCCTGGCCTTCGCGCTGGGTATGTTCATCCCGATGGATCTGAACGCCCCGCTGGTGGTGGGCGGTCTGATCGCCTGGTTCGTCTCGAACCGCTCGAAGGATGCGGCGCTGAACAGGGCCCGCATGGACCGCGGCACGCTGATTGCCTCGGGATTCATCGCCGGCGGTGCGCTGATGGGCGTGGTAAGCGCCATCCTGAAGTTCGCCAACGTCGACTGGTTCCTCGCGGGATGGGCTTCGTCGAATGCAGCCGAGTGGACCGGTCTGGTGATGTATCTGGTGCTGATCGGCTACTTCACGTGGCACACGCTCCGCGCCAAAAAGGAGGAGTAACTCAGGTCGGGAGAGGGCCCGGAAACTCGGCACAACACCCGAAACCGGGATTCAGACCTCCGGAAACGGAAAACGAACTAACAACAAAACCGAATATTTATGGATCTCAAGGAACGATTTCTGAAATATGTCTCCTACGACACCCAGTCGTCGGAGGAGAGCATGACCTTCCCCTCGACCGAGAAGCAGAAGGTGCTGCTCGAAGCCCTGCGCGACGAGATGCTGACGCTCGGCATGACCGACGTCACGATGGACCAGTACGGCTACGTGATGGGCACCATCCCCGCCTCGGCAGGGTGTGAGAATGCCCCCGTGATCGGCTTCATCGCCCACGTCGACACGTCGCCCGACATGAGCGGCAAGGATGTCAAGCCGCGCGTGGTGGAGGATTACGACGGCGGCGACCTGGTGCTGAACGGCCACCTGACGATGCGCGTCGAGGATTTCCCCGAGCTGTCCTTCTTCAAGGGCCACACGCTGATCCACACCGACGGCACAACCCTGCTGGGGGCCGACGACAAGGCCGGCGTGGCCGAGATCATGACCGCCGCCGAGTATCTGATGACCCACCCCGAAATCCGGCACGGAAAGATCCGCATCGGCTTCACCCCCGACGAGGAGGTGGGACGCGGCGTCGACTTCTTCGACGTACGGGCCTTCGGCGCCGACTTCGCCTACACGGTCGACGGCGGCATGGAGGGCGAACTCGAGTATGAAAACTTCAACGCCGCGAGCGCCAAGATCGAAATTCAGGGCCGCAACGTCCACCCGGGCTACGCCAAGGCGAAGATGATCAACGCCATCGACGTGGCCTGCGAGTTGCAAACGCTGCTCCCGGCGGCCGAGCGTCCGCAGTTCACCGAGGGCTACGAGGGCTTCTACCACTGCGTCGGCGTGAACGGCACGGTCGAGAAGGCCTCGCTGAGCTACATCATCCGCGACCACGATGCCGACCGCTTCGAGCAGAAGAAGGTCTTCCTGTGGGCGTGCGTCGACCTGCTGAAGAAAAAATACGGCGACGAGGTGCTCACCCTCACGATGAAGGACCAGTATTTCAACATGCGCAAGATGGTCGAGCCCCATCCGCAGCTGATCGAGCGGGCACTGAAGGCCATGGAGATGGCCGGCGTGAAGCCGCTGGTACGGCCCATCCGCGGCGGTACGGACGGCGCTCGTCTCTCGTTCATGGGGCTGCCCTGCCCGAACCTCTTCACCGGAGGCATGAACTTCCACGGCAAGTTCGAATACTGCTCGCTCACCACGATGCGCAAGGCCCAGCAGGTGATTCTGAACCTGGCACAGCTCTGGGCCGAATAGGAGTTGCATGGCGGACGGGGCATGGCGCCGGACTGATTCCGGCACGGAGCCCCCGAAGGCGGAAACTGGAAACAAAATGGACAATTTCGGATTTCTGAAGGTGGCGGCGGCGATCCCCTCCCTGCGGGTCGGCGACTGTACCTACAACATGGAGCGCACGGCAGCGCTGGCCGAAGAGGCTGCCCGCCGCGGCGTGGAGATCGCGGCATTCCCCGAACTGGGAATCACCGCCTACACGTGTGCCGACCTGCTGCTGCAGCCCACGCTGCTCGATGCCGCCGAGGAGGCCCTCGTGCGGCTGGCGAAGGCCACGCGCAGACTGCCGCTGGTCGTGATCGTCGGGGCGCCGCTGCGCCACGGTTCCGCGCTCTACAACTGCGCCGTAGTGATGACTCAGGGCAAGCTGCTCGGCGTCGTCCCGAAGAGCTACATCCCCAACTATGCGGAGTTCTACGAGGATCGCTGGTTCGCCTCCGGGGCCGGAATCACCGACGAACAGATCGCCGTCGGCGGACAAACGGCCGACTTCGGGGCCGATCTGACCTTTGAGGTCAACGGCGCGGAGTTCGGCGTGGAGATCTGCGAGGACCTCTGGGCTCCGATTCCGCCCTCGTCGCAGCTGGCGCTGAACGGCGCCAAGGTGATCTTCAACCTCTCGGCTTCGCCCGAACTGGCCGGCAAGCACCTCTACCTGCGCACGCTGGTGGCCCAGCAGTCGGCCCGTTGTCTGGCAGCCTACGTCTACGTCTCGGCCGGATTCGGCGAGTCTTCGACCGACCTGGTCTTCGCCGGAAACGGTCTGATCGCCGAAAACGGCACGCTGCTGCGCGAGGCCGAGCGCTTCTCGATCGACGAGCAGCTGGTCGTGGCCGATGTCGACCTGCAGCGGCTCGAGTTCGAACGCCGCCGCAACACCTCGTTCCGCCAGAGGGAGGCCGCCTCGGAGAATACCGTCATCGAGATGGAGATCCCCGAAGGGCTGCGTGCCGCCGTTCCGGAGCGTGACGTCGACCCGATGCCCTTCGTGCCGAAGGACGAGGAGCACCGCAGCGAACGCTGCGAGGAGATCTTCCGCATCCAGTCGCACGGACTGGCCCAGCGGCTGCGCCACACGCGCTGCGAACGGGCCGTGGTCGGCATCTCGGGCGGACTGGATTCGACGCTGGCCCTGCTGGTGACGGTCCGCACGTTCGACCTGCTGAAGCTCGACCGCACGGGAATCATCGGCATCACGATGCCCGGCTTCGGAACCACCGACCGCACCTATCACAACGCCCTGGAGCTGATGCGCGAACTGGGGGTCACCGTACGCGAGATTCCGATCCGCGACGCCTGTCTGCAGCACATGCGCGACATCGGTCTCGATCCGGCGGACCGCTCGGCCGCCTACGAGAATGCCCAGGCCCGCGAACGGACCCAGATCCTGATGGATGTGGCCAACATGGAGGGCGGTCTGGTCATCGGAACAGGCGACCTCTCGGAGCTGGCACTCGGATGGGCCACCTACAACGGCGACCAAATGTCGATGTACGGCGTCAATGCCTCGGTACCCAAGACGCTGGTGCGCCACCTGGTCAAGTGGGTCGCCGACACGGAGCGCGATTCCTCGACGCGCGCCACGCTGCTCGACATCATCGACACCCCCGTGAGCCCCGAACTGCTGCCGGCCGATGCCGACGGACACATCGCCCAGAAAACCGAAGATCTGGTGGGCCCCTACGAACTCCACGACTTCTTCCTCTACAACTTCCTGCGGCTGGGCTTCGGCCCGGAGAAGATCCTTCGGCTGGCCGAGGTGGCCTTCGAAGGGAGCTACGACAGCGAAACGATCCTCAAGTGGCTGCGGATCTTCTTCCGCCGCTTCTTCGCGCAGCAGTTCAAGCGCTCGGCCATGCCCGACGGCCCGAAGGTCGGTTCGGTGACCCTCTCGCCGCGCGGCGACTGGCGCATGCCATCGGATGCCTCGGCCGACGTCTGGCTCCGCGAGCTCGACCGGCTGTAATCATCCCGTACGCGAAGGTGCGGCAACGCCCCGCGCCGAATAACCGGAACTCCACCGACGCCCCCACGGGACCAATCACCTGTTCCCGAGGAGAGCGGCGTCGGACAAATACGACATAACGCATGAAAAAGATTCTTTTAACGACGGTCGTCCTGCTCGTGGCAGCCTCGGCCGCAGCTCAGGACTGGAAAGATGCCCTGAAGAAGATCGCCACCACGGCGGTCGACGAAGTCACCGACGGAAAACTCACCCAGTATGCCCTTGACGGAACGTGGAACTACACGGGCCCGGGCGTCAAGTTCGAAGGCGAAGACATGCTCTCGGACCTCGGAGCCGCAGCCCTCGAATCAACCGTCGTCGAGAAACTCGAGAAAGCCTACTCCCTGGTCGGCATCAAGGCCGGAACCAGTTCGTTCACCTTCGAACGCGCCGACAGCACCTTCACCGCCGTACTGGGCAAGCACCAGCTCTCGGGAACCTACTCCTACGACGCCGAAAAGCACACCGTGGCCCTGTACTTTGCCAAAGGCAAACTCAATCTGGGAACCGTCGAGGGACATGCCTACGTCAGCGGCTCCGATCTGCAGCTGGTCTTCCCGGTGACGAAACTGGTGAATCTGGTCACGTCGCTCGGCAGCAAGGTCTCTTCGCTTTCGACCCTCGTCACCCTGCTCAAGAAGTACGAAGACGTCTACCTCGGATTCGCCTTCTCCCGCTAAACGGCAACTTCCAACCCCGGGAGTGCAAAATTTTTGAAATTTTTTCCCTGACGGATTCACGGCGAATCCGTCTTTTTTTATTACGAATTCTCAGCCTGGCCCGTTCATCGGCCCCGGACCGTAAGCAAATGAGTGGGGGGCTTATCTAAAATATTTTACGAAATTCTTAAAGAACTTGCAAAATAGCGGCGAATTTGTTAATTTTATAGCCACAATCAAACCTGAAAACCCCGTAAATCCGAAACGCTATGAACGAACAAGCCCGACAATACGTCGAAGATTTCATGGCCCGGCTCATCGCCCGCAATCCGGGAGAGCCGGAGTTCCATCAGGCCGTCCGTGAGGTGGCCGAGTCGCTGGCTCCGCACATCGTCGCCAGCCCGATCCTGCAGAAGATGAAGATTCTCGAACGCATCGCCGAACCCGAACGGGTCATCATGTTCCGTGTGGCGTGGCTCAACGACAAGGGCGAAATCGAAATCAACCGCGGTTACCGCATCCAGATGAACAGCGCCATCGGCCCCTACAAGGGCGGTATCCGCTTCCACCCGTCGGTGAACCTCTCGATCCTGAAGTTCCTGGCCTTCGAGCAGACCTTCAAGAACAGCCTCACGACCCTCCCGATGGGCGGCGCCAAGGGTGGTTCGGACTTCAACCCCAAAGGCAAGTCGGACAACGAAGTAATGAAGTTCTGCCAGTCGTTCATGACCGAACTGCAACGCCATATCGGTCAGGATACCGACGTGCCGGCCGGCGATATCGGCGTCGGAGGCCGCGAAATCGGATACATGTTCGGCCAGTACAAGCGTTTGCGCGACGAGTTCACCGGGACGCTCACCGGTAAGGGCCGCGACTGGGGCGGCAGCCCGCTGCGCCCCGAGGCTACGGGATACGGCACCTGCTACTTCGCCCAGGAGATGCTCGCCACGCGCGGCGACTCGTTCCAGGGCAAAACCGTCTGCATCTCCGGTTCGGGCAACGTGGCCCAGTATGCCTGCATGAAGGCTACGGAGCTGGGAGCCAAGGTCGTGACGCTCTCCGATTCGTCGGGTTACATCTACGACCCCGAAGGCATCAGCCCCGAAAAGCTCGACTACGTCATGGAGCTCAAGAACATCTTCCGCGGCCGCATCAAGGAGTATGCCGAGCGCTATCCCTCGGCGACGTACTATCCGGGCGAGCGTCCGTGGGGCGTGAAGTGCGACATCGCCATGCCGTGCGCCACGCAGAACGAACTCAACGGCGATGAGGCCCAGATGCTCGTCGACAACGGCTGCATCTGCGTGGCCGAAGGGGCCAACATGCCCTCGACACCCGAAGCCATCCGCGTCTTCCAGCTCCACAAGCTGCTCTATGCCCCGGGCAAGGCGGCCAATGCGGGAGGTGTAGCCACCTCGGGCCTCGAGATGGTTCAGAACTCAATGCGCCTGACCTGGACCCCCGAGGAGGTCGACGCACGCCTCAAGGCCATCATGAAAAACATCCACTCGGTCTGCGTCCAGTACGGCACCGAACCCGACGGCTACATCAACTATGTCGTCGGAGCCAACATCGGCGGCTTCATGAAGGTGGCCAACGCCATGCTGGCCCAGGGATGCGTATAACCCACGAACCTTCCCTCCAACCCATCATCAGTTTCTCTCCCGAAAGCCGGTTTTATCAAAAACCGGCTTTTTTATCCTCCTCAGGAGCGGTTTTTCGCTATCTTTGTCTGAAAGAATCACCCGCAAAAAAACGATCCATAAAGAGACTGCTCCTCCTGCTCACCACCCTGCTCCTGCTGCAACCACTCGCCGCCCGGGAAGAACTCACCTCGCCCGGAAACGCACTGACCCTCACCTTCGACGTCGCGGACGGCATACCGCGTTACGCGCTCAGCTACAAGGGTCGGGCCGCGGTGCTCCCCGGCCGGCTCGGCTTCGAACTCAAGAACGCCCCCGCGCTGCTGTATCACCCGGCAGTCGGCCGAGCGCAGCAGCTTCGACGAGACCAGGGAACCCGTCTGAGGCGAAACGGCCACCATCCGAAACCACTACAACGAACTGGCCGTCACCCTCGAACAGCAGGGCCGCATCATGATCGTCCGCTTCCGCTCCTATGACGATGGACTCGGATTCCGCTACGAATTCCCCGAACAAAAGCGGCTCACACAATCCTCCGCGAAGAGCGGACCGATGGACTACACGCCGGGAATCTTCGGCATGGACCTCTCGACCTTTGCCCCGGGCAACACCTCGAAAGCCAACGCTACGATCTGCAACCAGCTGGCCCTCTACGTCACGATGTATTCACCGCTGCAGATGGCGGCCGAACCCGGGGCCTATATCGTGGCGGCCCGCAAGACCAAAGGCCGCAACGAATGGTTCGTGGGCGGGGGGGGGAAAAAAAAAAAAAAAAAGGGGCCCGGGCGAAGCGGAGGGCGGGGTCCACTGCCGGGAGCCAGGGGGGGGGTGTG